>RFXV01000148.1 GCA_009921445.1 Flavobacteriia bacterium | reverse complement strand
CGGACCGCACAGCCCGGCTCTTCCATATGCATGCAATTGGAGAAGCGACAGGAAGCGGAGAGTTTGAATAGTTCAGGAAAGTAATGTCCAATCTCTTGTTTTTCCATATCCAGTAGGCCAAAGCTCTTGATACCGGGCGTATCGATCACATCGCCTCCTGATGCAAGAGGAAACATCTCTGCAAAGGTCGTCGTGTGCTGCCCGAGCTGATGCGCTGCGCTGATCTCTTGCGTGCGAAGTTCCAGTGAAGGATCCAGACGGTTGATCAGACTGCTTTTCCCAACGCCCGAATTTCCGCTGAGCAGATTCACCTGGCCCTTCATCTGAGCGCGCAGTTCCTCCACCCCTTTTCCCGTATGCGCACTCACCGTCCACACCTGGTATCCTGCAGAGCGATAGGCCTTCTTCAGATAGACCAATTCTTGATCTGCTTCGGGCCCATGGAGGTCGGACTTGTTGACCACTAAATGCGTGGAGATGCCATAGGCCTCACAGGTGACCAAAAAGCGATCGATGAAACCATAATTCGTCCGGGGTGGAACAAGGGAGACGATCAGAAAGCTTTGATCGAGATTGGCAGCGATGATGTGTGCTCGCTTGGCGAGATTCACTGACTTGCGGATCAGGTAATTCTTCCGGGCATCGATCTCCCGGATGACCGCTGTACCCTTGCCGTCCGTACTGAAGGCAACCTGATCGCCCACAGCCACCGGATTGGTATTCTGAATGCCCTTTGCACGGAACTGGCCGGCAAGTCGACAGGAAATTTCTTCGCCCGCCTCAGTGCGCAACCGGTACCAGCTGCCAGTGGATCTTATGACCTTTGCCTTCTGCACGAAAAGCAAAGTTCGGTACTTCCACCCCGGCGACCAATTCGTTCCATTTGCTCTGCACTGAAGCCATATCTTTAAGGCCTGAAAAAATCATCAAACCAATCTCCATGAATCACAAGCTTCTATGGATACTTTGTCTGGGAACATCCATTTGGATGTACGGGCAAAAAAACATCGAATTCGAGGAGTACGACCTCGACAATGGACTGCACGTCATTCTTCACCAAGACAACTCAACGCCCATCGCTGCGGTGACCGTACTCTACCATGTGGGCTCCAAGAATGAGGTCAAAGGGCGTACTGGTTTTGCACACTTCTTTGAGCATCTGCTCTTCGAAGGGAGTGAGAATATCGGTCGCGGAGAATATTCCGAGATCGTACAGGCCAATGGAGGTGCACTGAATGCCAATACCAGCCAGGACAGAACCTTCTACTTCGAGATCCTTCCATCCAACAGATTGGAACTCGGGCTGTGGCTGGAATCGGAGCGCATGCTCCATGCCAAGATCAACAACGAAGGAGTGGAAACCCAACGTGAGGTGGTCAAGGAAGAAAAAAGACTGCGTATCGACAACCAACCCTATATGTCCTTCCAGGAAAAGATCTTTCGCGAAGCCTTCCCAGGCTCCATTTACGAGTGGGTGCCCATTGGAAGCATGGAAGATCTCAATGCAGCACAACTCGAGGAATTCATGCAGTTCTACAAGCAGTTCTATGTACCGAACAACGCCACGCTTTCCATTGCTGGAGATCTGGACATCGAACAGACCAAAGCCTGGATCGAAAAGTACTTCGGTTCCATTCCACGCGGAGCAGATGTGGTCCAGCCCGACTTCGAAATGCCTGCACTACCCACGGGAGGGGTGCGGCAGACCGTATACGACAACATCCAACTCGAAGGGCTCTTCATGGGATTCCGCACGCCGGGTCAGACCGAGGAAGATGCCTACGCCATCAGCATGCTTGCTCAGATCATGGCCTCTGGCCAAAGCAGCCGCTTGTACAAGCGGATGGTGGATGAAGAGCAAAGTGCGGTGCAGGTATTCGCCTTCCCTTTCCAAATGGAGAAGGCCGGTATGCTGATCAGCCTGGCCCTGGCCAATCAGGGCAAGAGCCTCGAATCACTGGAGGCGAGCATCATGGAAGAAGTGGAGCGGCTCAAGACGGAGCCCATCGGGGAAAAGGAATTCCAAAAGCTTCAAAATCAGCTGGAAAGCGGCTTCATCAGCAGCAACTCTTCCATGTCAGGTATCGCAGAAAGCCTTGCGGATTACCACACCTATTACGGCGATGCCTCTCTGATCAACACAGAGATCGAACGCTACAGAAAACTGACCCCAGCCGACCTGCAGCGCGTCGCAAAAAAGTACTTGACCACGGACAACCTGGTGGTACTCGAGTATCTGCCTGCTGAAAAAGAAGCCCAACTCTGAAACGTATCCAACAGATAGAACGCATGAAAAATATCATTCTCAGTTTCCTATTGCTCTTTGCCGTTGTGGACGCTTCCGCACAGCTCGACCGAAGCATACGGCCCCAACCTGCGCCTGAGCGTCCGATCAAGATCGGCAAGGCCAAGACCTTCACCATGAAGAACGGCATGACCGTGATCGTGGTGTCGAACAGCAAACTCCCACGCGTTTCTTTCCGTCTGTTCATGGACCGCAAACCACTGAACGAAGGCGATCAGGCAGGCATCGCCGACATGCTCGGAGGAATGCTCACCGAAGGAACCCTCCAAAGGACCAAAGCCGAACTCGATGAAGAGATCGATTTCATGGGCGCCAATCTCTCGGCCTATGCGGGCGGTGCCTCGGCAAGCGGTCTGAGCAAGTACAAGGAAAAGCTTATTTCCTTACTGGCAGAGGTGGTCCGGGAACCTTCCTGGCCACAGGAATCATTCGACAAACTCGTCAATCAATCCAAAAGCGGGATCGAATCGAGCAAGGACGATCCGGGGAGCATTTCCTCCAATCTTCTCAGTACGGTCCTGTATGGAAAGGAGCACCCCTATGGACAATTCATGACCTCTTCCTCTTTGGAAAATGTCTCTCTGCAAGATGTCAAAGGGCTTTATGCCAATTGGTTCAGCCCTGTCAATTCGTACCTGACCATCGTTGGCGACATCAAGAAGAAAGAAGCCAAAAAATTGGTCAAGAAGTACTTCGGTGACTGGGAAGCCACAGCCGTCAAGGAGCAAATGCCCGAAATGCCTGCACAGATCGATGCCAACGAAGTGCACATCGTGGATCGCCCCTCATCGGTTCAGAGCGTGGTCAAGATCGCCCATGTCATCGACCTCAAGCCTGAGACCTCAGACCACATGGCCATGCGGGTGATGAATCAGATCCTCGGAGGAGGAGGCACAGCCCGTCTGTACAAGAACCTCAGAGAGGACAAGGGCTACACCTATGGCTCATACTCCCGTTTCAGCAGCAGCCTGTATGTCGGTCGTTTTTTGGCCACTGTCGAGGCAAGGAATGAGGTGACCGACAGTTCGATCACGGAGATCCTGACGGAAATTCAGAATATGGCTTCCGGTCTGGTCACTGACGATGAGCTCAATGCGGCAAAAGAATCGCTCAAGGGAAGCTTTGGTCGCTCGCTGGAGCGTCCTGCAACCATCTCAGGTTTTGCACTGAATACCATTCGGTACGATCTGGATGATAAATACTACGAGAACTATCTGATCAATCTGGATGCCGTCAGCAAAGAGGACATCCAAAGGGTGGCCCAGAAGTATTTGGGCGGCAGTGGCTACTATATCACGGTGGTGGGCAAGTCCTCAGAGATCGCATCGAGCCTGGAGAAATTTGGTCCCCTGACCTACCACGACTTTGAGGGGAATATCACCGATCCACCGGTACAACTCCCGGAAGGAGTCACGGCGGAAACCATCATCGAAGATTACATCGCGGCCGTCGGCGGACGCGAAAAATTGATGGGGCTCGCAAGCATTATGATGAAAAGAGAGGGGACCGTCCAAGGATTCACCCTGAAGAGTGAAGAGGTCTATTCCGGCCGGGACAAGGCGTATATGCTGCAGGACATGGGGCCCATGGGGCGCATTGAAATGATCCGCAACGGAGTGGAGATCACCATGAAACAGAACGGAAACGAAATGCCCGTCCCAGAAGATCAGCAGGCGTCGATGAGAGAAGGTCTGGCCTGGATGCCAGAACTCGAGTACGGCAGAAGAGATGACGTTCAGATCAAG
>RFXV01000147.1 GCA_009921445.1 Flavobacteriia bacterium | reverse complement strand
CTCCGCTGCTTGCAGAAACCACTCCCGGGCGGCCCCTGCATTGCTCATGGTCTCTTGTGTGGTGAAGGTCTTTGAGGCCACAATGAAGAGGGTGGTTTCCGGATCGAGTTCTGCAAGGCATCGATGCAGATGGATGCCGTCCACATTGGAAACATAGTGTGCCTTGATCCGGCCCGGTCCGAATTCTTTCAGGGCTTCATAGGCCATAAGCGGCCCGAGATCCGATCCGCCGATGCCGATGTTCACCACATCGGTGATGGGTTTGCCGCTGAATCCGGTATGAGATCCGTCCAAAAGAGCCGTGGAAAAGGCCTTCATTCGGTCGAGCACCTCATGTACCTCGGGCAGCACATCCGCACCATCTACCAGGACACCGGATCGGTCCGATCGGCGCAGGGCGGTATGCAGGACCGCACGGTTTTCCGTTCCGTTGATCTTTTCTCCGTTGAACAGAGCTTCTATACCCGAGCGGAGCGAAGATTCTTCGGCCAGTTCAAGGAGTGCATCCAGAATGCGGTCGTCCACCAGGTTGCGTGCGTAATTGAACAGAAGGTCCTTGGATGTTTTCTGGTACGATCGTGCCCTTTTCGCATCGTCCCGAAAAGCGCTCAGTTCGATCTTCGGTGCTACCTGCTGAGCAAGCGACTCAAGATTTTTCCATGCTTTTCCTTGAGTCGGGTCAACAACTTTCATTTCTGTTCGTTTTATCCATTAAGCAGACGAAACTAAAGATTAGCTTTACGACCTATGGCAGATTTCCCCCGATTTCGACCCAAGCAATTCACACAATTTCAAAAAGTCATGCACAAGCGTGTGAATGACTTTATCGAAGACCGCAAACTGAAGCCCACTGCTTCCACGCATTTGGTGGTCAAAGCGGTGGTCATGTTCGCTGCTTATCTGGTCCCCTATGGCATTCTCCTGGCTTTCCAGATGCCCTTCTACATCGCCCTCGCTCTGTGGGCGCTCATGGGCTTGGGAATGGCCGGCATTGGAATGAATGTCATGCACGATGGGTTGCACGGCAGCTGGAGCAAAAAGGGTTGGCTCAACCGCGTGATGGGCGACAGCATCTATCTGCTTTGCGGCAATCCCTTCACCTGGAAGGTTCAGCACAATTACCTCCACCACACCTTCACGAACATAAAGGGGCTGGATGAGGATGTGGAGGTCAAAGGCCTGATGCGTTTGCATAGGGAAGACGAATGGAAGCCGATCCACCGCCATCAGCACTTGTACGGGCCGATCCTGTACAGCCTGCTCACCTTGAATTGGGCGGTGACCAAAGACTTCACCCAGATGCATCGCTACTGGAAAAAAGGGCTGCTCGATCGCTTCGGAACCGATCTGAATCTTCAGATGACCAAGCTGATCATCGGCAAAGTCATCTACTTTGGGTTGTTTGTTGCCATTCCACTCATCTTTTCTCCACAGAGCTGGTTCATCAGCCTCATTGGATGGCTGGTTATGCATTTGGTCGGGGGCTTTGTGCTGAGCGCTGTCTTTCAGCTGGCGCATGTCGTTGAAGATGCCGAGCAGTTTGGTTGGGAAGGAGAGGACATTGAGACCAATTGGATGGAGCACCAGCTAAGGACCACTTGTAATTTTTCTATGAATAAGAGCTGGATCACCTGGCTCACGGGCGGCTTGAATTACCAGATCGAACACCATTTGTTTCCTTATATCAGCCATGCGCACTATCCGGCGATTTCGGATATCGTGCGCAAAACGGCCATCGAATTTGGCCTTCCGTACTATGGAGAGGAAGGCATGTGGAAGGCCCTGGGCAATCATTTTCGTACGCTGAGGTCTTTGGGCGCAGCGGCCTGACATTTCTAAATGAGCGTGCTCCAGGACATTCGAAATACCGATGCAGAAGAGCTCAAAGACTTTTTTGACAAAATCGGAGAACCTTCCTTTCGCTTTTTGCAATTGCAGGAGTGGATTTGGGAAAGAAGTGCTGAGAGCTTCGAGGAAATGACCAACCTGCCGCTGGCACTTCGACAAAAGCTTTCTGAGCATTTTGAATTTCGGAAGGCAGAAGTGCATAAGGAGCAGCACAGTTCGGATGGAACGGTGAAAAATGCCGTACGCCTTTTCGATGGCCTGGTGGTAGAGAGCGTGCTGATCCCCACCGAGAGTCGCAGTACGGCCTGCGTGAGCTCACAGGTCGGTTGCAGTTTGGATTGTCACTTCTGTGCCACAGCCCGCCTGAAACGCATGCGCAACCTCAGTCCGGACGAGATCTACGATCAGGTGGTATTGATCGACCGTCAATCCCGGTTAAAGTTCAACCGACCCTTGAGCAATATAGTCTTCATGGGTATGGGCGAGCCGCTTCTGAACTACAGCAATGTGTTGAAGGCCATTGAACGCATCACCTCAGAAGAGCATGGTCTGGGAATGGCGGCAAAGCGCATTACCCTTTCCACCGTTGGCGTGAGCAAGATGATCCGGAAGCTGGCAGATGACCGGGTGCGGTTCAACCTGGCCATTTCCTTGCACTCGGCGATCAACGAGCGCAGATCTTCCATCATGTCCATCAATGATGCCAGCCCGCTTGAAGAACTCATGGATTCCCTGCAGTATTGGTATTTGATCACCCGAAGGCGCATCACCTTTGAATATGTGGTGTGGAAGGGCTTCAACGACGACGAGCAGAGCATAAAGGCCTTGGTGGCCTACTGCAAGAAAGTACCAAGCAAGGTGAATTTGATCGAGTACAATGCCATTGGAGATGCCCGTTTCCAACAGGCAGATGTAGAGGTGTTGGAGCTTTATCGTCAGGAACTGAGCCATGCGGGGATCTCTTCTTTCATCCGGCACAGCCGAGGTCGTGATATTGATGCGGCCTGCGGACAGCTCGCCAACAAGAGCACCCAATAAAAAAAGCCGCTGTTGAGCGGCTTTTGAATAGATCGATAACTTGAACTTGGATCAAGGCTGATAGCTGCAGATCACCTGCCGGCTGGCCGTGTAGACATAGTCCATTTGGGTCACCGTCACTGTAGTGTCATAGTTGTAGCCTTCGCCAAGATGCACCCTGAAATCGTAGGAAACATTTTGCGTAAGGGCAGCAGCAGCCTGACCATTTTGAATCGTCGCCAGGTAGTTGTAGTCTGGATAATTTGAACTTGTCCCATCCGTTCTCCGTGCACGGATGTTGAATCCGGATGGACGGAACACCTTGGATGCATCGCTTGGACATTTGGCTGTCAGATCGAAAGTGACTTGTGCAGGTGGAGTTGGAACATTGTTGAAGGTCGCATCCAAGAAAGTCGTTCCGCAGGAATACGGCATGGCCACATTGTAGGTGGAACCATCTTCAGGATCGGTAAGAACAGCCCGTATTGCTGCATTGTTGGATGCAGAAAGATCATTGAGGACGAGGTTGTATCCGGCCTGAGGGAAGTTGATGATCTGAGAACCGCCGAGCGGTGTCCCATTCCTGAACAAATCGAGTTTCATTGTTTTGATGGCATTGGCTGGCCAGTTGGAGAAGACAAAGCGCACTACTGGATCAACTGGGCAAATGCTTTGGGACTTCATGGGAGCCTTTCCACTGAGGTGATCGGTCTCGTAAATGATCTCAAGGCCATTCAAACCTTGCTCCACGGTGGCATATCGTTCAAAGGTCCATATGGTAGAGGAATCGTTGGTCCACAACTCCACTGAATCACCGACGGCATATTTCAGCCCGGTGTCGGGGTTGATCAAAGCAGTATCCACCTTGAATACGATCTCGATGGAATCGGAGAATTGTTTCACCTCGGTTCCGTCGATGTCCATATTCACATCAGAGAAGGACAGCGGCTCAAAGACAACATCCGAAACACTTCCGTCGGGAAGGGTCACTCCGGTCTGGGCCAATCCACCAGGGAATGCCGCCAGGGAGGCAGAGGTCGATCCGGAGAAGTAGGCCACGTTCACATTCAGGTTACTTCCTGTTATGGGGTTGCCAGCTACATCGAAGAAAGAAGTTCCAGCGGCCACGGCCAATGCCAGAGAAGTATCTGTTTGCGTGGAATCAGAAGTGATGCTGACCAATAGATTGCTGGCGGTCGAGTCGCCCGCAACGGC
>RFXV01000146.1 GCA_009921445.1 Flavobacteriia bacterium | reverse complement strand
CGGAACGGAAGCCCAGAGAAATGAAATCGATCAGACTGTCGTCTTCTGTCAGATCGATCTCCACCTCGTCCTCAAAGCGCAGATTGGATGTCCTGAGCTCCAATGGCAGATCGATCTCAAGTCCGAGCTGCAGTACATCCTGTCTGGAGAGAAAGTTGGTGACTCCGCCAGTATTACTGGGATTCAGGCTCATCTGCCCGGAGTAGATCAGGTTGGTGGGCAAAGCGTCCAGGAATTCGACGATCGAAGAATTGGTCTTGTCGAGCCGCACATTGGTGGAGACCATCGTTCCAGGAACGGTGGACTGGGCGATCTCGAATGGAGAGGGATCCAGTTGGGTGACATCTCCATCGCTGTTGATACCATCCAGGTCCAGCTCAATGCCCATGGACACGCCCATTCCATTGCGCACAAGAAAGGTCAGACTGGGATCGGTCATGGTGAATCCGGAGGTGAATTCTGAAATACTGCCCAGGTCGAGGGCGACATCGCCTGCTGGAACATTCACAGGACGCTGACCGAAAAAGCCTGTGACATTGTTGACCTCAGTGCTGTCAAAGTCCAGCCGAACGGAAACTGGTGTTCCCGTGGGAATGGACGGATCGGGTATGATCTCAAGGGACAGACTCAAGTTATTGTATGGTGGTGCCTGTGGATTGCTGCTCTGGGTGAGATCGAATACCACATTTTGGAAATTCGCAAGCCCTGCTGTGTCGCCTGCGCCTGTGGTCTGGACCGTGAGCTGGAGCGGTGTTCCGCCTATCAAGCCATTATTGAATGTATAACGAACGCTGACGGGCGCCTGAGCAGGTGTCGAGATGGCCCAAGCCAGACCCAACTGGTCAAATGTCAATTGCTGCAATTCCATGGAGCCTAAACTCGCCAGACCAGCTTCTACAGTAAAACCAAGAGTAGAGTCTTGAAGGATGGGAATATTCTCCAAGTTCAAAGCCTCCTGCGCTGGAATACTCACGAACTCGCTGGTGGTCATTGAGAACAGACTGTCTTCGGCATAGACGAATCGAAGAAATCCATCGGGATCCTCCGTTAAAACCGTGTCCCGCTCCACAAGATCATTCAGTCGCATACTGAGGTCGACAACGGGCACGATGATATTCGGCGCCGGGCGTGCATCGGACAGCTTATCAATATCCAGATCGTCCATGCAGGACGAAGAGAGGAATAGAGAGGAAGAGGCAATAACCAATAGTAAAACACGTGCAATCATGCCTCAAAAGTAGCATTTTTGTAAGCGCGTACGCACATTGTACCGGAGGCGCCGGGCATTTAGTTAAAGCCCTGAAGCACACTGCAAGATTGATGGCACATTTCTTTTCTTTGAGGCGTGAAGAACCCCGTCTTTTTGCTCATCCTCGTTCTGCTCCTTGGGGCCTGTGCCCCGGACCTTTCCGATAAAAGCTGGGAGGTGGATGTGCTCACGCCCATTGCGCACACAAGCCTGGAGATCAGTGACATTACCGGCGACAGCCTGATCGATGTCTCATCGGACAGTCTCTTGCTCCTTGTACGCAGTCAGAAGGTCTATGAATTCACACTCGACGACCTGGTCGACCCATTTTCCACCACCTTCGAGAACACAGCCAAGCTTCAAACCCTCGACCTTGGGACCCGAAAGATCGATTACGCCATCAGCCTCGGTCAACTCGCCGCCCAGCAGGGTCCGCCTTTTGGCAATATCATCGTAGCCAACCACGGGAACAATCTGCCTTTCCCAGCGATCTCCATCGGCAGTCCCATCAACTATTCGATCAATGCCAATCAATTCTTTCAGAGCATCACCTTGCTGGATGGATGGCTGGTCTTTGAGCTGCGCAACGAACTGCCCATCGATCTGATCAACTTCGAATACGATCTGATCAACCAGCAAAGTCAGACCCTTGTGACCTCAGGCATCATCCCTTTGATCCCTGCGAACGGAGTGGCCAAAGACAGCACACAGCTCAACAATATGACCGTGCTGGAGGGCACCCTGACAGCGGAGCTAAAGAATTTAGAGTCCCCCGGTTCGGGCGGTGTGGCTGTTCCGATCGACACCTCGGATCAACTGAAGATACAGGTGACGGTCAAGGATCTGAACCCATTTGAGGCGACAGCGATCTTCCCTGCACAGGACCTGATCGACTACACGGAGGAAGTGCTCTTCGAGACCGACTTTGAACTCTCCCGGATCGTCGTGGATACAGGCGTACTCTATATGCAGGCCATCAGCACGGTGGAGGAACCGGTCATACTCGAATACGAGATCCCCTCGGCGACAAAGGCCAACCAGAATCTGCTGCTGGCGGGAACGCTGCCATCTTCCCCTCCCAACGGAACGAGTTTGTACAACGATTCCAAGAACATCCGGGACTATAGCGTGAATCTCAACGGGATCAATTTTGACCCGAACGTCAAGAACACCTTCTTTGCCCAACTGCGTGCCCGGATAGACTCCTCCGGCAATATGGTCTTCATCTCTCTGGAGGACAGCATTTACCTCACTACGGGCATTCAGGGTCTTATGCCGAGCAAGATCGAAGGATGGCTCGGTCGGGATACGATCTCTACGGACGATGAGCAGCTGCCTCTGTTCCTTTTTGAAGATATCGACGGTGGTTCTTTCGATCTGGCCGCTGCACGCATCCGTATGGAGCTCATCAATCACTTTGGTGCAGATATGCAATTCGTGCTCACGGATGTGCGAACGGAAAACCAGGCTTCGGGACAGATGGCCAGTATGAATTGGACAGGACTCGGCCAGGCACTCGACCTACCTTCCGCCCTGGATGATGCCCCCAATTTCCAGCCCGTAGCCCATTCCGAAAGTTGGCAGCTGGACGAGAGCAATTCCAACCTCAATGAACTTTTCAATATTCAGCCGGATCGCCTCATCTACGATCTGGATCTGTTCATCAATCCTTCCGGTATCGCCAACCCAAACGGTTTTGCCTATCGCCATCATCCCATCGAAGCATGGATGCACGTGGAGATTCCGCTATTGCTCTCTCTAGATGGCCTGCTGCTGATCGACACTTCGGATTTCAGGTATTCCGATATCGACCCCAACGACCGTCTGATCGGCGGAACTCTGCGGCTATTTGCGGACAACTTCATGCCGATCGAAGCTGAAGTGGATCTGATCGCGATCGACAGTTTGGGCACGCCGCTCGATACACTTCTCGGGACCGAGAAGATCCAAGCCGCCCTGCTGAACGCAGACGATCGGGTGGAATCATCGCTGCGAACGGTCATCGAATACCCATTGGATGGTCAGGCGATCGAACAATTGAAAAAGGCCGACCGCATGGTCTTCAAAGGCAGGTACAGCACCCAGGACCGCCCAAAGCGCATTCCGCTCTATGAGTACTACCGAACCGAACTCAAACTGAGCGGTGCCTTCCAATTCCGCATCCATTGAAGATCCATTCGATCCTTGTCCTCCTTTTTGTGTCGCTGACTTGTTCTGCACAATCTCTGGACAGTCTGCGCATGCGCACCGAAGTCTACCATTCCAGCCAGTGGGAATTCGGATCCAATGGAATACGCACAAAGAGCCTGTTCTCCTACCTATCCGCTCAACAACTGGATGACCGGTTGAAAGAGGAACTGATCTCCAGCCTTCAGGCGGAGAATGTGCTGGGCAATATTCAGGATGTAGAATTTGGTTTTCGTCAGGAACTCGACAGCATTCACGGAAGATGGAAGAAGGGATTCGGTCTGCACCTGGCACATCGCAGTCGCTGGGGAATGAACGCCTCTGACCGCCTCTATGAATTGATTTTTTTTGGAAATGCCCGCTTCGCAGGACAATACATCGATCTCATGCCTTTGGATCTAAAGTCTCTGCAGTGGTCCGAAGTGGGCTATTCCTTCTGGCAGGAGACGGCTGACTTTTCCTGGTCGGTAAGTACCAACCTTCTGTTCGGGCATGCCATGCAACAGCTGGAGGTCGAGCGGGGATCGATCTACACAGAAGAATCGGGACAATTCATTGACGTTCAGGCCCAATATCGATTCAGAAGCGCAGATAGCCTGTTGTTGTTCAAGGGAATGGGCGGATCCATCCATTTGGAAGGCAGCTACGACCCTGACG
>RFXV01000145.1 GCA_009921445.1 Flavobacteriia bacterium | reverse complement strand
GGCGAGCGCAGTGCCCCTTCGGATTTCACTGGACATGTCTATCCGGATGGTGACGGCATGGCCTTCTCAGGAGGGATCACTTACATTTTCTACGACAAAAACGATCCCAGCGATAGTGCCGCACACACCGTGTACTACGAGGTCATTCCAGACATGAGTGCGCTCGAGGAACAGTCGGCCACTTGGTCTGTCTATCCAAATCCGGCCTCGGACCTTCTTTGGGTAGAGGCCCTTGACGGCGCAGCAGAGGATACACGCATAGAATTCACGGATGTTTTGGGAAGGATCCTGCATTCTGAGCCTTTCGATGCATCCTTTGGTTCCACATCGATCTCGCTCGACGCCCTGCGCTCAGGCATTTATTTGTACGGCATCTACGAGGGCGACCGCCTCATCGAAAAGAAGAAACTATTGGTCAGAAAATGATCTGAAAAAAGTCTTGAAAATGGTCAGGCCCGAGCGATCGGGCTTTTTGATTGCTCCATTTATGGCGTGCCAATGCGGCTCATCACGAAAAACATCTCCGTTGCGATCTGTGCACAGCGTTCGTCGTAGCGCACTTGCTCTTGGTCCGTGTCATCGGCCTCCTTTGGATCGACGTAGGGCAGGCTGAATCGCGCTCTGGCCCCGCTGACCACCGGGCATCTCTGGTCGGCATCCGAGCAGGTCATGACCGCGACAAAGCCGCTCTGTGGATTGGATTCGTCGCTGTATTTCTTGGAAAAGCATATCAGCTCTTTTCGGTTGATGCCGTTGCGCACAATGTACTTGGGGTTGCTTCCCTCAGGTCGGTGGATGTCGAATCCCGCCCGTTTCAATGCAGCCACAGCGCGTGGATTGAAGGCCGTGGCCTCTGTGCCTCCAGAGTAGGTGGTGATGTTCCGGACGTTGTACCAATCGGCAGCCGTCTGTGCCCAGACCTGGCTCAGGTGGCTCCGCCGGCTGTTGTGGGTGCAAATGAAAATGAGGTCAGAAGCACTGGGCTCTTCCTTTAGGTAATCTGAAAGTTCGATGAGTTTCGATCGGCGTTCCTCGGAAATCGATCCAAAAGAGGCTATGCGTTCCTCGATATACTGATTCAGCCGGGTACGCTTTTCACCTGGCGCTTCTTGGACGGGCGTGTCATGCATTGGGCCGATAGAAAGCAATGAGATCAAGAAGCCGGGAAGGCTGAGAGCGAAAACGGATGGGAACATAGGCAAACATTTGGAAACAACTTTAAGGTGTTGCAAGATGCTCCATTTTGTGTGAAGCCAGTATTAAAAAAGCTTCTCCATAAGAAGCTCAAAGATTCAGTTGGAAGTCGACATCCAGTTTTTGGGCCATCAAGCGGTGCAGCCGCTGACGCAAGGCCTTCAACGGAACCCTTTGAATGACCTCATCTCCGAAGGCATAGAGCAATAGCGCCTTGGATTCGTGTTCGGGTATGCCCCTGGAACGCAGGTAGAAGAGCGCTTCTTCATCCAACTGACCTACGGTGCATCCATGCGAACACTTGACATCATCGGCAAAGATCTCCAGCTGAGGTTTGGTGTCCACAGCCGCTTTTTCGGAGAGCAGAAGATTTTTGTTTTCCTGGAAGGCATTGGTCTTCTGTGCCTTGGGTCGGACCATCACCTTTCCGTTGAAAACGCCTTTAGCAGCTCCTCCGTAGACGCCCTTATAGAATTCCCGGCTTTCGCAATGCGGTACGCGATGATCGACCAGTGTGTGTTGATCGGCAAATTCTCCTCCGTCCAAAAGGCTCAAGCCGTCCAGCTGGGCCGTTGCATTGGGCTCATTGAAGAAGAAGGCCAGATCGTTCCGAACAAATCGCCCACCCATGCTGAATGTGGCGGTGTGTGCATGCGCATCTCTGCTGAGATGGATGTTTGTATGATCGATCAGTCCCGCCTGTGGGGCGTCGTTCTGAATGCGAAACAGGGAGAGACGTGCCTGTGCCCCGAGAAATACTTCCGAGACAGCGTTGGTCAGGGTTTCCTGTTCGCCCAAGCAACGATGCCGTTCGATCACCTCCGCCGAGCTGCCTTCCTCCAGAACGATGAGGTTCCGCGGTTGATTAAAGCTCGGTCCGGCATCGGCCGTCGTAAAATGGACGATCTCGACAGGCTTGTCCACATGCGCGTTCTTGCCGATTCGAATGAAGGCGCCTTCCTGGGCGAAAGCGGTGTTCAGGTCCATGGTGGAAGACGGTTCCTCATCCGATCGTCCGAAGTATTCATCGAGTACATGTCGGTGGCGCTGCAAGGCTGCTGAAAAGGTGCAGATATCGAATCCGCGATGAGTGGTTTCACTCAACCAGCTGCTGTATTTCCCATTGACGAAAACGATCTTGTAGGTATCGATGTCGTTCAGAAAGAAACGCTTGATCTCGCGAAACTCCAGCGATTGTTCTCCTTCATGGAAGATCTTGTAGTCCGTTCCCAGCAGGGGCTTCAGGTTGGTGTATTTCCATTCTTCATCCCGTGTGCTGGGAAAGCCCTTCATTTCGAAGCGCTCCATGGCAGCTCTCCTCTTTTGGTGCAGCGGGGTGCGCCTTTCGCCGTTCAGTTCGTTCTCGAAGACGATGAATGAAGAACTGAGCTTGTCGCGGAGTTGATCCGAGTTCATGCCTCCACCTCTTCTTTGATCCAGTCGTAGCCTTTGGCTTCGAGTTCCAGTGCGAGTTCACTTCCGCCGCTCTTTACGATGCGGCCCTTGTAGAGCACGTGCACAAAATCAGGCTTGATGTACTCGAGCAGGCGCTGGTAATGCGTGATGAGCACAACGGCATTCTCTTTTGAGCGAAGGTGATTCACGCCGTTGGCGACGATCCGCAGGGCGTCGATGTCCAGTCCGGAATCGGTCTCGTCCAGAATGGCCAAACGGGGTTCCATGAGCGCCATTTGAAAGATCTCGTTCCTCTTCTTTTCCCCGCCGCTGAAGCCTTCGTTCAGAGATCGGCTGAGGAAGCTCTTGTCCATCTCTAAAAGCTCCATTTTCTCCCGCATCAGACGAAGCAATTCTTTGGCGGACATCGGTTCTTGCCCCCTGGCTTTGCGGGTCTCGTTCAGGGCGGTCTTCAGAAAGTTGGTCACGCTCACTCCAGGGATCTCCACCGGGTATTGGAAGGAAAGGAAGATGCCCAAATGGGCGCGCTCCTCTGGTGAGAGCTCAAGGATGTCCTGTCCGTCCAGATCGATGCTCCCCTTTTCCACGTCATACTCCTCGCGTCCTGCGATGACCGACGAGAGGGTGCTTTTGCCCGAACCATTTGGGCCCATGATGGCGTGGACTTCTCCTTTTTTCACCTCGAGGTGAACGCCATTCAGGATCGGCGTTTCTTCGATGGATGCATGCAGATCTTTAATGCTCAGCATAGGGCCTTTCTATTCAAAAAGTGGGTTTCATCAGCCGACCGATCCCTCGAGCGATACGGCGAGTAATTTTTTGGCTTCGACCGCAAATTCCATGGGCAGCTGGCTCAAGACTTCCTGAGCATATCCGTTGACGATCAGGGCGATCGCCTCCTCTGTGCCAATGCCTCTTTGGTTGCAGTAGAAAAGTTGGTCTTCGCCGATCTTGGAGGTTGTGGCTTCGTGTTCCACTTGCGCTGTCGGATTTTTGATCTCGATGTACGGGAAGGTGTGCGATCCGCAGGCATCGCCCATCAGCAATGAGTCGCATTGGCTGAAGTTTCGGGCATTTTGCGCTCGGGGCCCCATGCGCACGAGCCCTCGGTAACTTCCATTGCTCTTTCCGGCACAAATGCCTTTCGAGATGATGGTGCTCCGGGTGTTCTTGCCCAGGTGGATCATTTTAGTTCCCGTGTCGGCTTGTTGGCGGTTGTTGGTCACAGCCACGGAGTAGAACTCGCCCACTGAATGCTCTCCTTTGAGAATGCAGGAAGGATATTTCCAGGTGACAGCAGAGCCTGTTTCCACCTGTGTCCAGCTGATCTTGGCTTTTTTGTGGCAGATGCCGCGCTTGGTCACGAAATTGAAGACACCTCCTTTCCCTTCTGCATCTCCGGGATACCAGTTCTGTACAGTGCTGTACTTGATCTCCGCACCTTCCAAAGCAACGAGTTCCACCACGGCGGCGTGCAGCTGATTCTCGTCCCGCATGGGGGCAGTGCATCCTTCGAGATAACTCACATA
>RFXV01000144.1 GCA_009921445.1 Flavobacteriia bacterium | reverse complement strand
CTTGCTCCCCCTCTTGGGCTCGAACCAAGGACCCTCTGATTAACAGTCAGATGCTCTAACCAACTGAGCTAAGGAGGAATATTGTTCGGAAAATTGTGGATCACAGTTTTTCCGAGCGGGCAAAAATACGCTTATGATGCCATCGGCGCAATATCTTTGGCGAAAATCAAAAACATGAGTGTACTCGTAGTTGGAACGGTCGCTTTCGACAGTGTGGAATCTCCATTCGGCAAAGCCGAACACATCCTCGGAGGCGCAGGTACCTACATCGGCCTATCTGCTTCGTACCATACCCGCCCGATCCACCTGGTGAGTGTGGTGGGCGAGGATTTCCCGCAGGAACACTTCGACCGAATGACCTCGCACGACATCGATATTTCTGGAATCGAGATCGTCAAAGGAGGCAAGACCTTTTTCTGGGCAGGCAAATACCGCGACGACCTCAACACACGAGACACCCTCGACACCCAGCTCAACGTACTGGCGGATTTCAGCCCAGTGGTTCCCGAGCACATGCGCGATGCCGAATACCTGATGCTCGGCAATCTATTGCCCTCTGTTCAGATGCGGGTGTTGGAGCAACTGCATGCCCGTCCGAAGCTCGTGGTGATGGATACCATGAACTTTTGGATCGATGGCTTCCTCGACGATCTGAAAGAAGGACTTCGGTTAACGGATGTGCTGACCATAAACGACGAGGAGGCACGAATGCTCAGCGGTGAATATGCCTTGCCGGCGGCGGCCAAGAAGATCCTCGAAATGGGCCCGCGCTATCTGGTGATCAAAAAAGGAGAGCACGGCGCCCTGCTTTTCGGCGAAGACCAGGTGTTCTATGCGCCCGCTTTGCCACTGGATGAAGTGGTGGATCCCACCGGGGCGGGAGACTCCTTCGCTGGAGGCTTTTTGGGCCACATCGCGCGCAGCGGGGACATCAGTTTTGAGAATATGAAAAGGGCGCTGATCTATGGATCGGCCATGGCCTCGTTCTGCGTCGAAAAATTCGGGACCGAGCGTTTGGTCGGACTGACCGAAGCAGATGTGAACCAACGACTTGCCCGCTTCACAGAACTCACTCGTTTCGATCTTTAGAAAGATTTTTCTTACAGGCCCAACGGATTCCATCCTTTGCTCGTTATGTAGTTGTTCGGGCAGGCCCGGAAAAACTAAAACACGGTCAAGCCCTCTGCGGAGGGCTTTTCTTGTCTTTTGGGAACTGCGAACACCGGACGATGCATGGCTCAGATGGCAGCAGAACAAACAAATAAGTCGGTCTTGCGTACTTTAAGGGTCGCTATACCCATGCCTAAAGTGATCGACAAAGAACTGATCGCCGCCTGCCGGCGGGAGGAACGAAAGGCTCAAAACGAGCTGCACCGTCTCTGCTATGGTTTTTTGATGGGTATCTGCCTGCGCTATGAGAAGAACAAGGACGATGCAGCCGCGCTGCTGAATCTCGCCTTTTTCAAGATCCTGACCCGCCTGGATCAGTACAAGGACAATGTGCCCTTTGAGGCCTGGGCCAAGCGCGTGACGATCAACACACTCATTGACGAATTCAGAAAAAAGAACAAGGACCAGCATCAGTTCGTCGAATCCTTCGACCACAGCCTGCCGCTTTCCTTCATGGACTTCAATGAGGCAGACCAGCGATTTGATGCGGAAGACCTTGAGCGCATGATCAGGGATCTTCCCGAAATGAGTCAGAAGGTATTCAACCTTTATATCATTGATGGATACAACCACAAGGAGATCGGAGAGATGCTGCACATCTCTGAGGGAACCTCCAAGTGGCATCTTTTCACTGCACGAAAAACACTGAAGGAAAGGATCCTTCAGATCACCAACCGCGTAGCCTCTGTAACGCTATGACGGAGAAGGATCTCAAAAAGCTCTTTCAGAAGAAGTTCGGAGAACGCGAAGTTCCTTACGAACCCAGCTCTTGGAGTGCCCTGGAGCAAATGCTCGACAAGGCAACACCCGTGGCTTGGTACCGACGCCCGGAGATCGTTCAAAAAGGTCTTGTGCTGACCTCCACCCTCGCGGTGGCAACGTCTGTCTACCTCTTCAGTCCGCTGACTGAAAACAAGGCGGATACTTTCGATCCAGCAGAAGCACCCTCCATTCAAGCGACTCCGGTGCCAGAGACAACGACTTTTGAGCTGGATGCTGAGCGCAGCGAGCAAGGAGGACCAACGGAAGATGCGAGGGAGCAGTCATCTATGGCTTCTTCATCCTCATCAGATGCTGGCAGCCACCTCATTCCTGAAAGGAACAATCGGGCGGAAAACAGATCTGATGGTGCGACAGCGTCCAATCCTGAAACGCTCTACACCTCTGTGCAGCTGGCACCCGTGTCTTTTGATCCCGAGCGTTATCTGCTGTTGGAGAAGAAGAATATTTTAAATGTGCAGATGCAGGCTCCGCAGGAAGAGCTTTTCATCGAACCGATCGCAGGTCCGTCACCCGCTCCGATCAGAGATGGGCTTAGCTGGGACATCCATGGTCTGCTGGCCTTGGGACAAGCGCTCTCCAATGGCGGTTCTTCAGAAAGTGAGCTTTCTGCTTTTGGCCTGGGGGCTGGATTGCGCTGGTCATTGACGCCTCGCCTCGGTCTGGAGACATCTCTGAACTTCACACGGAGGAAAGATCTCTCCATGCTGAAAACCTTTGAGGGAACAGCCTACGGCTTCGGCTCTGAACAACACATTGCCCATGTGGTCGCCGAGCAGGCGGACATCCTCGATCTGCCCATCAGCTTGAATGTGCGCCTGGGCGCTGCTCATCAACTGAAGATGGGCTACTACGGAGCCTATATGATGCGTGCGATCAACCGGGTTGAGGAACACCGTCAGGATATGTTCACAGGCGACTGGGCCATTGAAGAGCGAACCGCCAGCGGTCATGAGGACGGATTCAGGGTGTTCGATCACGGCCTTACCCTCGGATACGAATGGGCTTTCGCCGGACCCTTTACCCTGGGCATTGACTATTTACACGGCCTGCAGGACCTGAGCAGGGACGATGTTTACGGGGCAAAGACCCGACACTTCAACCGCCAGGCCAGATTCAAGGTCAGCTATCAGTTCCGTTGATGAAGTTGCTTCCCACACATAGAACCTTTGGGTGGCTTCTTGTGGCCGCCTGTGTCGCCCTTTCTTGCAGCAAAGAGGAGCAAATGAACCTTCCCTCTGACCAACCGATGTTCTACCTCAGTGCCCGCGTGGACGGACAAAACCTCCTGATGGAAGCGGGAAACGAGGACTACTTCATGTTCACCCGTCTCAAAGCAGACAGCAACGGGGTGAGGGAAATGGGAGGACTGCTGGTACAGGATACCTCTGATCTTCGTTCTGGATTCTACCTGAAATTCCGCGATGCGAACGCACTTGGAACGGGAGGGAATATCTCTGTGGACAGCATGTTACAGGTGGGGGCACATGCCCATCATCACTTCGGTCAGGAGGTGACCGATGAAAACAGATATGAAGTGCACCTCTCTATGCTGGACTCAACCGACGTGCAACAACAGGAATGGAACCTGGTACTCAATGGGTATTCTTCTCAGTCTTCTCTTTCCACCGTCCTGGATGAGCGAGATCTACTTGAGTGGCCCATCAGCCTGCAGACAACGACCTCCAGCGGATGCATGGCAAAAGTGACCCACTACGTCGACCTGTCTGAACCCGACAATTGCCAATCCCGATTCACCTATATCCAGAACAGTGCACACAGCATTGACTGTTCGGTCGATCCATCGGCACAGATCACCTATGTCGAATGGTCGGATGGGGTGAACCTTTATCCAGGAGGCAAGCAGATGCATCTAGGCAATCTGGGCGCTGGGAGCCACACGATCTGTGCGACTCTTCACTTTGTGGATGGTTGCCGCCATTCGGTATGCCGCGAGATCGAATTGGATGCCACAGGGCATGTGCTCAACGCACAATGCCAAAAAGATTTTGTCTTCGATGTTCAGCCGCACCAAGTGCGCGACAGTATCCAGGCCGGAACGGCGGAACTCATTTATTACGATGGCCAAGGCGTGGCCTATTCCACTTACTATGCACTCACTCCTGGCGACATCAATGTGACCAGCAGCCTTCCCTACCAGGTGGATGCATGGGGGAGAAATACGCGTGC
>RFXV01000143.1 GCA_009921445.1 Flavobacteriia bacterium | reverse complement strand
ATGAGCGATATTCGCTGCGGACGTCCCTGGATGCGGAATTCACCTTTGACGGCAGGCGCAATACCCTGATCTCTTCAGATCTTGGCAATGTGGATCCTCGATTGGGCGCGGAACTGGACTACAAGGGATTTGCCTTTTTTCGGATGGGCGTGGGGAATATCAGCCGCACGCTGGATCTGAACGGAGATCGTTCCTACAGTTGGCAGCCCAACCTGGGCATCGGATTTCGATACCAAGGTGTCCAATTGGATTACGCCCTCACAGATATTGGTGACCGTTCAGCGGCCTTATACAGCAATCTGTTCAGCCTCCGCTACAATTGGAGCCGACAATGAATGCCACAAAACGCAGCATATTTCCACTGCTCAGCGGGCTCTTGCTCTTCTTGTCCTGGCCGGACCGCGGATTGAATTTTCTGGTGTTCGGGGCCTTGCTCCCGTGGCTTTTGGTCCTCGATGACCTTCGAAGCCGTAAAGAGGTCAAAAGACGTTTTCTCAAAGTCCTCTTCCATAGCTGGTTGCTCTTTGCTGTGTTCAATGGGGCGACTGGATGGTGGGTCGGCCTGGCGCACTGGAGCGGTCTGGTGGCCATGGTCTTCATCGCCGCCTCATTGGAGGCCCTGCTCATGACCCTTTGGCTTTGGGTTTCTCAGCAGATCGGAGAAAGGCGCGGCCTTTGGGCATTCCCCTTCTTTTGGATCACCCACGAGTGGATCCTCAACAGCTGGGACATGGAATGGCCCTGGCTCAAGCTTGGCTATGCTCTGGCCGATCGGGTGGAGTGGATCCAATGGTATTCAGTGACGGGCGTCTGGGGCGGCAGTTTGTGGATCTTGTTGGTCAATCTTTTTCTGTTCGTTGCCTGGCAGAGCTGGATGAAGAAGCGAACGGTCCGCTCTTTTCTTCCAGCGGTCCTGGCCTTTCTGCTTCCCTTTTTGGTCTCTCTGTTCACCTATCACAATTGGGAAGAAAAAGGAGAGGAGGTCGACGTAGTGGTGGTACAGCCCAATATTGAACCTTATGTGGAGAAATTCGAGCGGCCCGCCGAAGAGCAGCTGGAAATCTTTCTTGCAGAGGCCCAAAAGGGACTCGATCCCACAACAGATTACCTCATCGGTCCGGAAACCTTGCTCCCGAGTTGGAACAACCTGGATCGTTTGAAACGCGAACATTTGATCCGCCGTCTGGCCTACTTCCGCGAGACCCAGGGCTCCAGCCTGCACATCGTTACCGGCCTGAATCTGATCCGTTACTATACCGAACCCTTGACTGAGACCGCCCGCGAGGGCAGGGGTGGTGGCTATTGGTACGACGTGTTCAATTCGGCCATCCAGCTCAGCGCAGCCGATTCCATCCCGGTCTACCACAAATCCAAGCTGGTCGTTGGGGCGGAGAAGATGCCGTTCATCGAATTCCTGCAGCCCATCTTGGGCGAGATCGTCTTGGATTTCGGCGGTATTTCAGGAACCAATCGCACCCAGTCAGAACGCGAAGTCTTCCACTCTGATGATGGGCGTTTTTCGGTGGCTCCGATCATATGCTGGGAAGCCGAATTCAGTGGTTTTGTACGCGGCTACAGCCAGAAAGGCGCCGATCTTTTTTTGGCCATCACCAACGACGGCTGGTGGGGTGATTCTGAGGGCCATAGGCAGCATCTGCACTATATGCGCATTCGCGCCATCGAAAACCGAAGAGCAGTGGCCCGTTCGGCCAATACGGGCATCTCGGCGCTGATCGATCAGCGCGGTGCCCTTCTGCAGACTTTGGACTGGGAGGAACGTGGTCATCTCAAGGGGAGCTTGCGTGCCAATCGGGAAATGAGCGTGTATGTACAGGCGGGAGATGTTCTTTTGCGGCTGACCGCGCTTTTGGTTCCGCTCTTTCTGCTCTATGCTTTCAGTCGGTATTTGCGCCGCAGCAAGCCCTCGGTCTGACCGATCGAATTTGGGCTGTTCCATCTCCTTGAAATGCCCGAAATTGCAGGATAAATTATCAAGACCATGGCTCAATCCTATGACCTCGTTGTGATCGGCTCCGGACCCGGTGGATATGTATGCGCGTTGCGTGCAGCCCAGCTTGGAATGAAGACCGCACTGGTGGAAAAAAGTGCCACCCTGGGTGGTACCTGCCTTAATGTGGGGTGCATTCCCTCCAAGTCGCTGCTCGATTCATCAGAGCACTTCTATCAGGCCAAGAAGTCTTTCAAGGAACACGGCATCGACATCTCAGAGCCTGTGGTCAATATGGAGCAGATGATCGCCCGCAAAGCTTCCGTGGTCCAGCAAACCTGCGATGGAGTGCAGTACCTCATGGACAAGAACAAGATCGACGTGCATCAGGGCTGGGGGCGATTTGAAGATGCGCAGACCGTGGTCGTGGCCAAAGAAGACGGCAGTGAAGAAAGCCTTTCAGCCAAAAATGTGGTCATCGCCACCGGTTCGGAACCGGGCAATTTGCCCTTTATTTCCCTCGATGGGGAGCGGATCATCACCTCGACCGAGGCACTGGAGCTAAAGGAAGTGCCCGGCCACATGATCATCATTGGCGGTGGCGTGATCGGACTCGAACTCGGCTCGGTCTATGCACGCCTCGGTGCGCAGGTGAGCGTGGTGGAGTATGCAGACCGGATCATTCCTGGTATGGACGGCAGCATGAGCAAAGAGCTCATGAAGTCGATGAAAAAACTGGGCGTGAAGTTCTTTACCTCCCACCAGGTGAATGAGGTGACCCGCAATGGCGATGAGGTAACAGTCAAAGCAAAGGACAAGAAGGGAAATGAGGTGGAATGGACGGGCGACAGATGCCTGGTATCTGTTGGCCGGAGGCCGTTCACCGACAAGTTGGGTTTGGAAAAGGCAGGTTTGGAAACCGATGAGCGCGGACGCATTCCGGTCAACGCCCATCTGCAAACGACCAAGCCCCACATCTACGCCATTGGCGATGTGGTTCGCGGCGCCATGCTGGCACACAAGGCCGAGGAAGAAGGGGTGCTGGTGGCAGAATTCATGGCCGGACAGAAACCCCATATCGATTACAACCTCATACCCAATGTGGTCTATACCTGGCCAGAGGTGGCTGGTGTCGGAAAGACCGAAGAGCAGCTCAAGGAAGAGAAAGCCGACTACAAGACCGGACAGTTTCCGATCCGTGCCCTCGGCAGGGCACGTGCTTCGATGGACATCGAAGGGATGGTAAAGATATTGGCCGATGCAAAGACCGACGAGGTGCTCGGTGTACACATCATCTCGGCTAGGGCTGCAGATATGATCGCTGAAGCTGTGGTGGCTATGGAATTCCGCGCCTCTGCGGAAGACATCGCACGGATCAGCCATGCGCATCCGACTTATATGGAGGCCGTAAAGGAAGCTGCCTTGGATGCGACAGGAAAACGTCCTCTGCATATCTGAGCAGCCGACAGCTTATTCTAAAGCTGAGACTGGGGATCGATCAGGTAAATTCTTATAATCACGAACATCATTCATGGACCTTCAAGCCCTCAATACCTGGCTCGCCACCATAGACGGCTACATCGGCGGATCTGTCTGGTTCGTGTATCTGCTTTTGGGCACAGGATTGTTCTTCACGCTCTATCTCGGATTCCCGCAGATCCGCTACTTCCGGCATGCCTGGAAGATCGTTGGTGGCCGCTATGATGAGGCAGATGCCAAAGGCGATACCACGCACTTTCAAAGTTTGGCCACGGCTCTCAGTGGAACGGTTGGGACCGGCAACATTGCCGGTGTGGCCTTTGCCATTCATTTGGGAGGGCCAGCCGCACTTTTTTGGATGTTGGTGACTGCTGTTCTGGGCATGACCACAAAATTCGTGGAGGTCACGCTTTCGCATAAATACCGGGAATTCGCAGAGGACGGAACCGCTTCTGGCGGTCCCATGTACTATATGAAGAACAAATTGGGCATGAAGTGGATGGCGGTCCTCTTCGCCATTGCCACCATCATCAGTTCTTTCGGTACGGGCAATATGCCTCAGGTGAACAGCATTGCCAGCAGCCTTCGATCCACATTCGGCATTGAGCCCTGGCTGACCGGTGCCGTGCTCAGTGTGCTGCTTGCACTGATCATACTGGGGGGCATTCAGCGGATCGCAGCAACGACCTCCAAGCTGGTTCCCGCCATGGCCCTGATCTATTTCATTGGC
>RFXV01000142.1 GCA_009921445.1 Flavobacteriia bacterium | reverse complement strand
ATCCCTCGTATTGGGCATGGAGGGCCAGGGGAAACAACAGAAAGGCCAGGAGCCTCATTGCATCCGGATCTTTGTAAAGGTCTTGGCGCGCAGGTCGATCAGTATCTCCTTGGTGGACGGCGGACCGAAACGGATGACCGGGTCGTTGCTGAAGCCAAAAGGTTCGGTGGGCATTCCAAAGGCATTTTTGTCCAATTCTCCGTCGCCATCCAGATCCTGGAAGAGGCGAATGGCGATCTCTTCCTGTTCCACCTCCCGTACGGAGAATGTCTGGCGTGTAGCATGCGGAGCAAGCGCAATCGAACGGGTTTCAAAGACGACTCCGCTGGCATCCAGGAGCTCAATGTATAGCGTGCTCGTGGATACATCCTTCAACTCCACGATCTCCAGTTTCAAGTTTCTCTTTTCATTGGGCGCTGGGTCGTATGCGCTGAGGGAAAGAGCGAGTACCAAGTATAGAACGGCTTTTGCCGATCGTCTTTCACGATAGGAATATAGACTTCGTTTGGTCATATTTCACTCAACCCAGAGTGTAGGATTTTGTTGAACGTCACCCACTCGCTTACTCAAAGATCCCAATGGGCAAAGGCTTTCAGGACCGGTACTGGAAAAGCCAGAGACCGTCTTTGGTCAGCGCCGACCCAAATGATGTGCTTGTTCGTTGGTTTTTTTTCTGTTTTCAGCCGACACAACTGAAAGCGAATATGCAGAATCCGGTGGGTGAGCCGATGGTCGATGTGCCACTGATCCAATTTGGGTTGAACTTGATGTTCCGCTGAGTGCAGGGGCTCGAAGAGTTCGGCCCAGATCCCTTGGGCCGCTCGCTGCTGAATGGCCATCTGACCCGATCCATCCAACAAGATGAGGTAGTCGATCGTCTCTTCTTTGACCTTGTTTCTTTTTTTACGCACTGGCCTCAAGTCGACCGTCCCTCGTTCGCGGGCCAGGCAATGGGTCTGCAGTGGGCATTTTTGGCATTTGGGCCTTGGCGTGCAGATGGTAGCTCCGATCTCCATGAGCGCCTGGTTGGAGATTCCGGGCACTTCCTTGTCGATCAGTTCGTTGGCAAGGGCCTGGAAGACCGGCCGATTCTTCCCTTCATCAATGCATGCATCGATATCGAAAAGACGCGAAAGCAGCCGGAACACATTGCCGTCCACCACACCAATGGCTTGGCCAAAGGCAAAACTTGCGATGGCGGCCGATGTGTACGGGCCAATGCCCGGCAGTTTTTCCAATCCTTCAGCTGTGTTGGGAAAGTGACCATTGTGTGTTTGCTGAACGAGCCTCGCAGCTTTGAGCAGATTGCGCGCTCTGCTGTAATAGCCCAAGCCTTCCCAGAGCTTCATGACTTCTTCGTCTTGTGCCTGAGCGAGGTCTTTCAGCGTGGGAAAACGTTCGGTGAAGCGCTCGTAGTATGGCCTTCCCTGATCCACCCTTGTCTGCTGCAGGATGATCTCGGACAACCAGATCCGGTAGGGGTCATTCGTATTTCGCCAGGGAAGATCGCGTGCATGAAGACGATACCAAGTCAGCAGATCCGAACGAAGGGCAGGATTCAAGGTTCAATTCTTAAAGTGGACAAATTCAGGCAGTTATTCGACAGCAATGGACTATATTTGCACCCCTCAAAACTAAGCGTTCAATAATCCAAATTTTTAGATCAAGAGGATGACAAAAGCAGAGATCGTCAATAAGATATCCGATAAGTCAGGAATGGAGCGGGCCGATGTACAGGCCGTAGTGGAATCCTTCATGAAGGAAGTCAAGGGCTCTTTGGAAGCTGGAGAACCCGTATATCTAAGGGGTTTTGGCAGTTTTATCGTGAAGAAGCGTGCTGAGAAAACCGGTCGGAACATTTCAAAGAACACGACCATCATCATACCCGAGCACTTTATTCCTGCCTTCAAACCTGCCAAGACCTTCATGGAGAATGTCAAAAGCAAAGTGAAGAAAGCCTGAAGCATTGAAGAAAGAGGGCTATATAGTCATCAGCCTTGCAGCACTCATCGCCGCTGCGGCCTACTTCTCCCCAAGAAGCAGTTCCGATGAGGCCGACGGTCATGTGCATTCGGACGCTCCTCTGCAGGAGGCGGACAGTCTGGAGCTCATGGTTCAAGAGGCTGTGGCCTTGATGCAGGAGGGCGGCCCTCCCATGCAAGCCATCGGCATGTTGCGAAAAGTGGTAGAGATCGAGCCCGATCAGGCCTCGGCCAATTTCTATCTCGGCTACTATTCGATCATGTCTGGCCAGTATGAAAAAGCCGTCGGTCGGTTGGAGACCGTACTTAGGGTGTATCCCGACAATTCAGATGCTCATTTTCTCATGGCGCAAGCCCAAAATGGCATCGGTGACCTAGAAAAAGCGATCACCTTTCTGAATTCATGTCTGGAACTCGGACCCACCCAAGAAACCAAAAGAGGAGCGGAAATCCTCCTCGCAGAACTGAATAATTAATTAAAACCCCCAGGTCATGCCTAGTGGAAAAAAACGGAAAAGACATAAGATGTCCACGCACAAGCGCAAAAAGCGTTTGCGCAAGAACCGCCACAAGAAGAAGTAATCTTCTTGACATATCGCTGATCCGCTGATGCTCCCCAGCATCTGCGGATCATTTTAATCTGTCCAACGCATCGGGTCACTCCCGGGGCATTGGACGCAATACGCATCCATATGAATACGGAGTTGTACATCAGCTCACGGATGCGCGATCAGACAGATATTGCCATTCTTCGCGAAGGAAAACTGGTGGAGTTGCACAGCGACTCCAACGACGAAGAGGGTTTCAATGTAGGCGACCTGTATATCGCCAAAGTCAAAAAACTGGTTCCCAGTCTGAACGCCGCATTTGTGGACGTGGGTTATGAGAAAGACGCCTTTCTCCACTACCACGACCTTGGACCCCAGGTCCATTCCTTGAATAAATTCCTGACCCGTACGCAAAAGGGTAAGCAGCAATGGCAGCTGCAGGATTTCAGCAAGGAGCCCGATATCAATAAAGACGGTCGGATAGAAGACATACTGAAGACCAACCAGCGCGTCTTGGTACAGATCGCGAAAGAACCGATCTCCAACAAAGGGCCGAGGATCACCTCGGAGATCTCTTTGGCCGGGCGCTTTTTGGTTCTGGTGCCCTTCTCCAACCGCGTTTCGGTGAGTCAGAAGATCTCATCGAGCGAGGAAAAGGCCCGACTGAAAAAAGCAGTAGATCCCATCCGGCCTCAGGGATTCGGGATCATCCTCCGCACAGTGGCAGAGGGCAAAGAGTCCAAGGATCTCGAGGCCGATCTGCGCAATCTCTTGAAGCGCTGGAAGTCCATGCACCGCGGCATCAACGGGGCACGTCCTCCGCAGTGTATCCACCGCGATCTGAACCGTTCCACGGCCTTGCTTCGCGATCTTTTGAACGACAGCTTTACGGCAGTGCATACCGACTCAGAAGACGTAGAACAAAGTCTGAGGGGCTATCTCGAATCGGTGGATCCGGAGAAAGCCAAAATGGTGCGCCTCTACAACGGCAAGGCACCTCTTTTTGAAAACTTTGGTGTCGAACGGCAGATCAAGACCTCTTTTGGAAAGAATGTGCCTTTTGCACAGGGCGCATACCTGATCATTGAGCATACGGAAGCCATGCACGTGATCGATGTGAACAGCGGAAACCGCAAGAGTACAGGAGAGAGCCAGGAAGACAATGCCTTGGACGTGAACATGCGGGCAGCCGAGGAGATCGCTCGTCAGTTGCGTTTGCGCGACATGGGCGGGATCATCGTGGTGGATTTTATCGACCTGCACAAAGGCGAAAACCGGAAGGCCCTATTCGACAAGCTGAAGGAAGAGATGAAGATCGACCGGGCCAAGCACAAGATCCTGCCGCCTTCTCGTTTTGGCTTGGTAGAGATCACCCGTCAGCGCGTTCGTCCAGCCCTGAAGATCGAGACACGTGAGCAGGATCCAGAGGGGAAGGGAACCATCGAAGCGCCCATCACCATCATCTCAGAGATCGAGACGCGTTTGGGCATGATCGCCAAGCAGGAGCGC
This sequence comes from Flavobacteriia bacterium, assembly GCA_009921445.1. Classification (GTDB taxonomy): domain Bacteria; phylum Bacteroidota; class Bacteroidia; order Flavobacteriales; family Schleiferiaceae; genus RFXV01. The sequence goes on along the minus strand of RFXV01000142.1, from coordinate 131 downwards.
ATCAAAACGCTTTATCTGCACGTCCACCCATTCGTGGCTTCTTACATCAATCAGGGGCTGTTTCGCAACCTGAGAAAAACCTGGTCCAAGCAGTTTCGACTCAAGCTGAAAGTGATCTCCCGCGATTCCTT
>RFXV01000141.1 GCA_009921445.1 Flavobacteriia bacterium | reverse complement strand
CTCGATTCTTTACAGGTCCAAAATTTAATCGTACGTTGGGTAAACTCTCTAAAAAGTGATACCAAGACTGAAACTTTTGAAATTCTTCCTTCGAAAATTTGGGCATTTATTGTTTTTTAGCAAAAGCAGATAAGTCCATAAAGTTAGATAAAAAAAGTTCCAACTTATAGAATATAAGAGAGGTTCAATGGAACTTAAAATCAAGGTATAAATACTGCAATCACACATTTTGAGGAGTCGATTGACATATAGTATTCTCCCCACCCAAAGGCAGTTCTGAACAATCGACCCTTCTTTCCTTCCAAGAACCCACAGTGGCTGCCTATTTTTGAAAGAGATGCTTCGCTCCTTCCTCATTTTGTGCCTCTTGAGTACCCAAAGCCTCGCCGTTTTTGGGCAAGGGCTCTTTGAAGCCAATGAGGGACAGTGGCCAGAGGATTTTGCAATTCGTCTGCGTCTGAACTTTGGGGCTGTTTTCTTTGACGAAAGTGGCTTGCTCTTCCACCTGCAGGACCGTCCGCATGATCATGGGCACAAAGAAATGGGATCTGAAGAGCCACATGTGGCTTTTCGAATGCACTTTCAAAATGCGACTTCGATCAGGTGGAGCGGTGAGGAAGCTGTTTCTACCGACTACAACTACTTTCTCGGAAAAGATCCAAAGCGATGGAAGAGTGGACTCCACCCGTATCGCCTACTGCACTCCAGTGAATTTCTGCCGGGGATCCGCATGCGTCTGAGTACTGCCGGCGACAAGCTGAAGTACGACTTCCTTTTGGCCGCCGGAGCAGAGCCATCTGCGCTGAAATATCATTTTGAGGGTGTCGCATCCGTGCGCCTTCGCAAGGGAAAACTGCAGATCGAGACGGGCGTTGGACTCATCGAAGAGTACATTCCTGAATGCTATCAATGGGTGGGCGGTCAAAAAGTAGCCGTCGACTGCCGCTACCTGCTCAATGCGGATGGATCCATCGGATTCGACTTGGGAAGCTATCGCTCAGAGCTCCCATTGGTGATCGATCCTGTATTGGTGTTCAGCAGCTTCTCGGGCTCCTCAGCCGACAACTGGGGATTCACGGCCACCTATGACGAGCTGGGCCACGCCTATGGCGGAGGGATCGCTTTTGGTGCAGGCTACCCCACCGCATTGGGGGTTTTTCAATCTAGTTTTGGCGGCGGTGATATCGATATCGCGATCACCAAATTCAGCCCCAATGGAGATCAGGCGCTTTATGCCACCTATATCGGAGGTTCGGGCAATGAGCAACCGCACAGTTTGGTAGTGGATCAGCAGGGCAACCTGGTGGTCTTGGGCATCACAGGATCCAATGACTTTCCTGTGGATCCGCAGGGCTATCAAGCCGGCTTTCAGGGAGGCTCCCCGATCATCACCGGATCCAACTACACCTTTTCCATCGGAACCGATCTGGTACTGGCCAAGCTGAACGACGACGGTACGCAGCTGCTGGGCGCCACCTATTTTGGCGGAAGCCTGAACGATGGGGTGAACGACCAGTTCTCCGTGAATTACGCCGATGAATTTCGTGGCGAGGTTCAGGTGGACCCGCTGAACCACATCTATCTCGCTTCTGTGACGCAATCGGCGGATGTGCCCCTTACCGGCGCGTCACAAAATTCGATGGGCGGATGGCAGGATGCCTTGATCGCCTCTTTTTCTTCGGATCTGCAGAGTCTTCGCTGGGGCACCTATTATGGAGGAAACATGGCCGACAATGCCAATGCACTCGACATCACCCAGGACGGAAGCCTTTATGCTGTTGGGGGGACAAGAAGTAACAACCTGAATGTAAGCCCCAATGCACTGGGGCCAACCCTTTCAGGCAATTCAGACGGATTCGTACTCAAGCTCAATGCATCGAGTGGTTCCTACCTCGGCGCCAGCTTTATTGGCAGTCCTTCAGTGGATCAGTTGTATTTCGTGGAAACCGATCGCTATGGTTCGGTCTATCTCCTCGGACAGAGTTTCGGAAACATGCCGGTGAGTCCGGGCGTTTTCAGCAGCGGGGCCGGCGGGCAATTCCTGCAGAAGATCAATGGCTCGATGGACCAGCTTCTTTGGAGCACGGTCATTGGAAACGGAAATCAACCCAATATGTCTCCGTCTGCCTTCATGGTCGACGACTGTCTGAACATCTATCTGAGCGGCTGGGGTGGCGCAACCAATACCGCAAACCTTGGAGACATGACCAATATGCCCATCAGCTCTGATGCTTTTCAGGACAGTACCGATGGCAGCGATTTCTACTTCATGGTGCTCGAAGAGAATGCCAAAGCGCTGCAATTCGCCACTTATTTCGGAGGGACGGCCAACGAGCACGTCGATGCCGGCACCAGCAGATTCAGTCCGGACGGTACGATCTATCAGGCTGTATGTGCCGGGTGCGCCGGTCAAACATTTCCAACCACGGCCGGAGTCTATCAACCCAACAATCAGAGCCAAAACTGCAATCTGGGGCTGATCAAGATCGATTTTGAAAGCAGCGTGCGCTCGGATGCCCTACTCGACCCCACCTTCCTTCCCGATACGGTCTGCGACACCATCCGCATTAAATTCCAGAACAACAGCAGCAATGCCAATCGCTACTTCTGGGACTTTGGGAACGGCCAAACATCGACCGATTCCGATCCGGTCGTTCGTTTGCACAGCCTGGGCACCTATAACGTAATGCTGGTGGCCTTTGACACGCTCTGCAACAGCAGCGATACGGCCTATCTGCAGATCGACCATACCCAAGGCAGCTCTACCCAAGCTGATTTCAGTTTTCAGGCTGTGAGCTGCAACCCGGAACGTCCGGTGCGCTTCACCAACAGCAGCCGAGGCGCTCAGCAGTTCGAATGGGACTTTGGCGATGGAGCCATTTCTTCCGATCCCGACCCTCAGCACATCTTCACGAATTTTGGTTCGTATACAGTGCGCATGATCGCCGCTGACACCCTATGCGGCACTTCGGACACGGCCGAGTACAATGTCGATTTCCTGCCCGTTTCCCTTTCGCCCAGTTTATTGGTCCAGCCGCCAGCGTGTGGAACAGTAAAAACGCGCTTGCAGATCACTGGCGCCTCCGACAGTCTTCAGGTGGACTGGGTGATACCTGGACTGGACAGCGTGAGCGGTGGCTCCGAATGGAACTACGCCTTTCCCTACCCTGGGAGCTATCTCGTCCGCACACGCATCCTGGATACCGTATGTGGCGATTTCCTGATCTACGACACACTGATCGAGGTGGATGACCAGATCGAAAGGCTCTTTGTACCCAATGTGTTCACCCCCAATGGCGACGGAAAGAACGAACGCTTTGAACTCTTCGGAGATGAGTGCTATGATGAAGGTCATCTGCTCATCTACAACCGCTGGGGCGGGAAAGTCTTTGAAACGCAGCGTCCACTTGAAGAATTTTGGGATGGAAGTGAAAAGGACGCCGCTGTGAAAAGCGGAGTCTATCAGTGGCTGTTGATCAACCGTGAAGAAAAGATCTACGGCTTTGTGACGGTGCTCTACTGAGTTCCCGCAGGCGGCAGCATTTCCCGCAATCGATCGATCCAATCGGATCCGGCGGCTTCTGTCTGCACCCCGTCCTGCAGGTCCTTGATCAGCACCTTGTCTGCATCCCGCTCCTGCTCGCCCCGAAGAATGAAGAAGCGAATACCGCTTCTGCTGGCAAAGGCCATCTGTTTTTTCAGACGGGCATCCGTGGGATAGAGCTCAGCCACCCATCCCTCTTCTCTGAGTTGCTGTGCCATGGCGAAGTGATCGGCCTGGGTGGATGCGCCCATATGCGCAATGAGCAACTGCGTCTGCGATCCCTCAACCGCCTCAGTGAGGCCCAGCTCCTCCATCGCCAGCTGTATGCGGTCCAGCCCGAAAGAGATGCCGATGCCGGGCGTATCCTTCAGTCCGAAGACCGAGGTCAGGTCATCGTATCGGCCTCCGCCCCCCAGACTGCCGATCTTCGCCTCCGTCGAGCGGATCTCAAAGATGCAGCCAGTGTAGTAGTCCAGTCCGCGGGCCAATGTAAGATCGAGCTGAAGTTGCAGGTGGTTCAATGGACGTTCGGAGAGAAGCTCCGACAGGGAAGTCAGTTCCTCCAAAGCCTGGTCGGCCGAAGGACCCAGCCATTGCGCCAGCTGCGTCAGTCCATCCTCGTCCAAATGCAATTCCGATGTGAAGAGCGAAGCCCA
>RFXV01000015.1 GCA_009921445.1 Flavobacteriia bacterium | reverse complement strand
GTCTGAACTACAACAACAACTGGAAGAACGGGCTGCAGATCCAAGCGGGCTATAGCTATGATCGCAGTCTGCGAAATGAGGAAGTGGACATTTTTCGCTCCTATATCCTTCCCTCGGATTCGGGGCAATCATACAGTTCCAAGAGCCTGACCCGAACGGAAGCAGAGTTTCATCGCTTCAATCTGGATCTGGTCTGGGACATCGATTCCATGAATTCCATCGAATTCGACCCCACGCTGAATGTCGGGCAAAGCAGTGTGATCCAGTCTACCGGAAGTTTTACCGATCAGGGTGCCACCCGAATCAATCAAAATGCCTTGAGTACGCAGTCGTTCACCAAGAGCTGGGACCTGGAGGGGGAACTGTTGTACAAGCACAGATTTACCAAGAAAGGTCGAACCTTCAGCAGTTCATTTGAATATGAAAATGCGGAAGATGACGGATCGGTCCAACTGTATTCCACAGGCACTTTCCAGTCTCGCGGGACTTTGACCGATACCATCGATCAAAACACAGAGGACCTGAGCCGGTCTCCGGTGGTTTCGGCTGAACTTGTGTACACGGAGCCAGTGGGAGGGAACGGTTTGGGTGAACTGCGTTATGAGGCCTCCCAGCGCTTGAGGGACAACGACCGAAGGACCTTCGATCTGCTGGCCAGCGATGCAGACCTTGTTTTGGACAGCACATTGTCCAATGTGTTTGAAAGCAAGGCCCTGACCCAAGAGTACAGTTTGGGCTACCAATGGGAGCCAGAAGAAGGGGATTGGTCATTCAGTACACGCCTTGGGGCGCAGAACATCATTTTGGATAACGACCAAAGCCTGCCGGGGCTTCTGAATGACCGCAGGACATTCGATGCCTTGTTGCCCTATGCGGCGGTTTTCTACGAGCCCGTTTCCACCGATTTCCGACTGCGGGTGAGCTACACCACCGCCACTGATATTCCCTCCATCGGACAGTTGCAACAGGTCGTGTTCAACTCGAATCCCCTCTTGCTGTCGACGGGGAATCCAGATCTGAACCGATCCTACTCACACACCGTATCCGCCCGGATCATCGCCAACGACCCGAGAAACAGCAACGGCTTCTTCTCCTACATGGCCTTCACCTCGAACAACGACTTTATTGGTACGAGCACACAGATCGCTTCGGAAAACAATCCGGTGGCTGGATTGCAATCTGGACAACAGATCACCCGGCCTGTCAATCTCAGCGGGAGATGGAATTCGAGGGCTTTTGGCTATTACGGATTCCCGATGTTCAAGGGAAAGATCAAAGGCAGTTTGCGTGCGGGTTTGTCCTACGAGGAAACGCCGAGCCTGATCAATCTCGAAAAGAACATCGCCAATACCTTGAGTCCTGGCCTTTCCATCGGTTTTGCGAGCAACTTGAGTGATGAGGTCGATTTCAATATCAACAGCGGAATGAACTATGGCCGGATCCGGAACACTTTGAACGATGCGGCAGACAATGAATTCAGGACCTACAGTACCACCGCGAACTTCAAGTGGCAGCCCAAATGGGGCCTGAGTATCGAGACGGACCTTACCTACACAGGCAATGCGGGTCTGAGCGATGGCTTCAATGTCAATTACACGGTCTGGAATGCGGGCATCGGCTACCGATTCCTCGAAAGCAAACGCCTCGAAGCCAAGCTGTGGATCTTTGATATACTGGGGCAGAATACGAGCATCAACCGCAGTTTCACACCGACCTATACCGAAGATCGTCGGCAGTTGGTCCTTTCCCGTTACCTGATGTTCAGCCTTACCTGGCAACTGAGTAAGTTCGACCCATCAAAGATGGGCGGCGGAAAGCAGAAATGGGGCAGAGGCCGCGGCCGCCCGCCCGGACGTTGAGCTGACAACCAGTCCGACATACGTAGATCCAAGGTCTTCAACGGCCTGTTGAATTTCCATTCCTCCGCTATCCATTGGAGCAGGCAAAGTTTGTAAGTTCACAAGGTGAGCCATTCCCTACAATCCGTTTCTGAAGCGCAACCGACAGGCAGCTATTCCGATCAGGGGGCGATCGTGCAAACCCTGTGGTACTTCAAGTATTTCGACCACGCACTAAGTGTGGAGGAGCTCCACAGCTATTTGCCTGTACAGCAGTCCGCTATTCAGGTAGAATGGGCCTGCAAGGAAGGGGTGGAGCAGGGCGTTCTTCTCTTTGAAAATGGATTTTACGCGCTGGATCATGGCTCGCTTCAAAGACGCACTTCCCTTATAGAGCACAATCGGCGCTGGATGAAGATCGGTCAGCGGATGGGTCGCTTTATTGGCCGTTTTCCCTTTGTGCGCTCGGTGATGATCTCCGGAGCATTGTCCAAAATGGGGTTGAATGGAGAGGACGACGACATTGATTTTTTCCTGATCGCTGCACCTGGCCGGGTGTGGACTGCTAAGTTCTTTCTGATGCTATTCAAGAAACTGTTTCTCTTGAATTCCAAGCGCTATTTCTGCATCAATCTCCTGCGGGATCAGGGTCATTTGGGCTTTTCTTCTCAAGACCGATATACCGCCACCGAATTGATCTCCCTTCAGCCCGTCGTGGGTGGGGCATGGCATGTGGAGCTCATGCGGCAGAACAACTGGGTAGCGGCGCTCTTTCCGAATGTGGCTCTTCCAGAGGAGCAGGCTTCAGAGCTTTCTCCTGAGCTTCATTGGACCGAACGCTTCTTGGATCGGTTTTTGGGCGATGGGTTTGAACGCTGGTGTCGTGCCCGCTTCGCTCGGCATGTGGCGCGTCAAAAAGACCAGCCAAATGCGTATTTCGAAACAGATGCGCATGCTTCGGCTTACTTTCCGAACAGTTTCAAGGAACGCATCCTAACTCACTTTCACTCCAGAAATTTCTCTTAAGGCATGAAGCAAAGGCTGATCATCAGCACATCGGTGGGCTTGCTGTTCCTGCTCATTGGATGGCTGCGTCCGGTTCGTTTCCATTCAGAGACGAGCATCTTCGTTCCGCTGACCATGTTGGAGCGACAGATACAGCAGAATGGCATTGGCTTTGGCTCGCCAGAAGAGATCGATGCACACATTGAGTTGATGCGCTCACCCTTGGTCGAAGAGGCCTTGGAAGAGCGATTCCCCGGATCGGCTACTGAGCTCAAAGTTTCCAAGACCCGCAATGGAGCAGTACTTATCGAGTGCTGGACCGAGGATCCGGAAGATGCGGCTGCCATGGCCATGGACGCAATATCCATCACAGATTCGCTCAAACAGATCATGTTGATCCAAAATGTGGGGCAGTCCCATCGCTTTGTGGCCGGCGCACTCAGGGAAAGCGAAGAGGAGATGGGGCGCATTCAACATATTTTGGATTCGCTGCGCCTCGCCTTCGATCAGGACAGCCTGATCCTGGCCTCAGAAGTCTATAAATACAACGGACTGTATTCGGCTGAGGTACAAGCCATGAACGACCTGAAGCAGCGACTCAGCAAGCTGGACAGCTATATGCAGGCACCTGCTCCGGAATCTTATGTCATCTATCCGGCAGCTGTAGCGGAGCGGCCTTACGGTCCTCCGGCCTGGCTGATGATGCTCATTGGCTGGGGTCTGACCTTCCTCTTGCTCTACGCTGTTCGCCTGTACCGCACAACGGGCGCTGGATGAAAGCCGGGTTGGCCGCAAAGACAGCAGGGGGGGTGGGCCTCTTGGCGGTAGCGCTGGCCTACTACTTCGACCGCTTCCTTTGGGAATCCCTCTTTTTGCTCATCGCTGCTCTGTGTTCGGCCATCCTGTGGCGCAGAGAACTTTTTGATAAAGGCTTCCCGCTGCTGGTATTGGCCCTGCCGCTCTCCTTCGGTCTTCGGATCAATGAATCTACGGAGATCGAGTTTCCGGCTGAGTTCCTGCTGCTGATCGCCGCGCCGATCGTGCTTTTGCTTCTCATACAGCAGCGATTCAAGAGCCTGCGTTCGCACCCACTGCCCTTGATATGGATCGCAAGTTTTGCTCTTCCTGTGCTCTGGAGCGATCAGATACTGGTCAGCCTCAAGTTCACACTCCTGAATGCCCTTTATGTCTTGGTATTCTATTACGGAACCCTGCTTTGGAAAGGCAGGGGAGGTGGTGACCTCCACCGCCTGGTTTTCACCTTCGCCCTTGGGATGGTTCCAGTGGCGCTGTTGGGCGCATGGCGTTTTGTTCAATTCGAATTCAATCCAGTCACCCTGAGGGGCCTTTACGAACCCTTCTTTTATTCGCATACCTACTTCGGAGCAACGGCCGCCCTACTCGCTGCCTATTTTCTTGGAAGGTGGAGGTTGCGTCTGCATTATGTACTTCTGTTCATGGTCTTTGCATTCCTGACGGTCCTCAGTGGGTCGCGTGCAGCCCTCTGGAGTCTGCTCATCGCTCTGTTCTTTTTCGTATTGCTTCGGCTTCCGCTGCTTTTCAGGTGGCTCATCCCCGTTCTGGGAGCTGGGGTACTGACCGCTTTGGTGACGACCGGCCATTTTGATCCCTACTTCGAACATAATTCTTTCGAGAGCCACGATCCACAGGCTTCGATCGCTGAGCGCTCCATGTCAGTGACCAATCTGAACTCCGATGTGAGCAACAGAGAACGGCTGAACCGATGGATCGCAGCCCTGAGAATGTTTCAGGAACGTCCGCATTCGGGCTTTGGACCAGGAACCTACCAGTTTACCTATATCCCATACCAAGAGCGCAGTCTACAAAACCGACTGACCGTGCGCAACCCGGATCATCCACCGGAGGGTTCCGGAGGAACAGCGCATTCGGAACTGCTCCTGCAGCTTTCAGAGAACGGTTGGCCGAGTACCCTTTTTTTTCTGCTCCTTTTGGGTAGTTGGTTCCTTTTGGGAATTCGTCGGTTCGACAGACAACCGGCCTGGACCGGCCCCTTACTTTTGGGTCTGGTCACTTATTTCTTTCATATGCAGGTCAACAATTTCCTGAACCAACCAGCCTTCGCCTTTCTCTTTTGGTCCTTTGGCGCCATGATCACAGAAGGGCATGAAAAGCAGGATACAGAGAGATGAGCTACTACGAGGAGGTCGGAAACTACTACGACAAGGATGCAGTCGATTTTGAGCAGCGCTATTGGAAGAATCCTGTGCTCCAGCGTATACGTCAGTCTTTTCGGGAGGAAGTCAAGCAGCTCCCCTTCCGAAGAGCCTTGGAGATCGGATTTGGCCCGGGCTTCGACCTGATCCACTTTGCGCGCATTTTTCCGGAGGCTGAGGTGTGCGGTCTGGATGTATCCCAGGAGATGGTCCAACTGGCGCAGCAAAAGATAGACGCACATGCACTGGCCAATGCACGTGTCGGGCAGGGGAGTGTAGAACACATCACGGAGCAATTTCCTGAAACCTCTTTTGATCTGATCTATGTGTTCTTTGGCGCGCTCAATACTGTGGAGGATATTGAACGGGCCTTTGAATGCCTCTCGGACCGCTTGGAGGAGGGAGGGCGCATGGTCCTGACCTTTGTCAACAAATGGTACCTACAGGGCATGCTGATCGAATTGCTCAAAGGCCGCCCTGTTCAGGCCTTTTCGCGATTGAAAAAAGTTTGGGGCGGTTATTCACCCACGGAATTCTTGGCAAGTCGCTGCTATTCTCCTGCGGAGATCGGCCGTTGTGCGGAGCGTGTCGGTCTGAAGTTGTTCACCCATTCGGGCTACAGCATTTTTTCTCCAGCCTGGTACTACCACGGCCTGAATCGACGGCTTCCCGGTCGGCTCCGTCAGGCGGCCTGGGATCTGGATCGCCGCATTGCCGACGGACCGCTTGGTGGTTTGGGTGAATATGTACTCTACGATCTGCGCAAAAAGGGATCGAAGTGAATGAGTTCCAAAAGGTCTGTTCGCAGACCGCTCACTTCACGGCTCCACTCAGTGCGCCAGTCGTCATTAAGCGTTCCTATGGGAATGGAAGTGCACAGCGCCTCCGTCACGGTTTTCCCATGCCTTTTCAGGAGGGCTGATTCCGGAACCCGAATGGTGGGCAGGCCGAGGATGTCTGCGAGTATCTGTGAAAAATCTCTTTGGGTGAGTGGTGCATAGCAGACAAGATTCTGATCGCTGAATGGCGCACCCTTATCTGCCACACGAAGCAGTTGCTCAGCGCAGCTCTTCAGTGAGAGAACCGACATAAGCTGTTCTCCGCTGCCATAATAGGGCACTTTTCCTGTTTTCTTCGCCGGGTCGAGAAAGAAGGCGTGGAACCACGATCCTGGACCAAGGATCCAGGCCGGTCTCGCCATGCGTGCATCCAGATGGCGTTCATTCCGGGCATTCAAAAATGGCTCTTCCGCTTGGAGATAGGCGCGTGCATAGCCGATGGGTTTCAGTGGTGTTTGCTCGTTCGCTTCAGAGGTCTGCGGTCCGTACATCAAACTGCCGCTGCAATAGATCAAGACCGGCGAGTCTTTCATCTTCCTCAGCATTTGGATCAGTCGCTCATTGGCCGCGGCACCTTTTTGGGCAGCGGTATGTCGCTTGCGGTCACTGCTTCCCGCCATTCGGGCACAATGGAAGATCTTTTTTGGCGGATAGCGTTCGAGCAGCCCCTCTGATATCTCATTCAGCGGGCAGACAAAGTGGTTGCTTTCTTCCATCAGACGCGCATCCATCTTCCGATGGCCGAAGGTGATCAGTCGTGCCGGAGGGTATTCTTTCATCGCCGCGACGCTCAGTGCGCGTCCGACATAGCCGGTTGCACCAAGGATCCAAATATGACCGTCTGAAGGCATAGACCGAATATACCTTAAGCGGTGTTTCGACCGGTCATTTCAAACTCTCTGGGAGATTCGGCAACTTGCGGCCATGCCCTCTGTGCACAAATGGAAAAGCTTGGACGCCTTGATCTTTTTGATCGCCGGTTGTCTGCTGGCGGCCATTCCCGTGGCCAATCATCTGCTGCTCAGGACCTACGCCCTCGATCTGGGCTTTTACACCCACGCCCTCTTTGAATACCGTCAGTTCCGCCTGGCAGACAGCGATATGCTGCTGGCCTTTCATGAGCCACATCTGGCTTCGCACTTTGACCTCTATCTGCCCCTTATCAGCCCCTTGTCCTGGATCTTTGGTTCGTGGACCCTTCTCCTTGTCCAATGGCTGGCTGTGCTGATGGCCGGTGTGGCCATTAGGCGGTACATACAGCCAACAGATCCCTGGGTGGCAAGATTCGCTCAGCTGGGCTTTTATGCATTCTACGGCATCCACAATGCCTTGGCTTTTGATTATCACTCCAATGTGGTTGCAGCCTGTCTGTTGCCCTGGATGTTCGTGGCGCTCAAAAATGAAAAGAGGATGCAGGCCGCTTTTTGGCTCGTTCTGATCTGGCTGGGCAAAGAAAATATGAGCCTATGGATGGTTTTTGTCGGTTTGGGCTGGGCCTTGGATCGTCGATCCCAGCGCGCGCAGAGAAATTGGGGACTTTGGGCGGCTTTCGTCTCCTTGGTCTATTTCATTGCCGTGATGGGATGGTGGATGCCGGCACTCTCTTCCTCTGGAGGTTACAGAGGATTTCTGTACCACTTTGCACTGGGCGACACCCCTTTGGAAGCCCTGTCCTATGTTCTTGCACATCCATTTGATGCGGCCAAATTGTTCCTCTACCACAAGCTGGGCGATGCGGCCCCTGCGGCCTACAAGGTCGAATTGTTCCAGTTTCTGTTGCTTTCCGGACTTGCCGTTCTCGCACTTCGTCCTGCCTGGCTGCTGATGGTCTTCCCGATCCTGGCGCAGAAACTCTGGCACGACAGTCCGTTCATGTGGGGCATCGGTTCTCAGTATTCGGTGGAATTCGCACCGCTGCTGATCCTGGGTGCATTCGAGCTTTTTGCGGGCCTGCGTATTCGGCCTTGGGCATTTGTGCTGGCCTTGGTCCAGCTGTCGGGCATTCTTGCTGTGAATGCCATGAATGCCACGGAAACGGTGGTCTACAACGAGAAGACCCGGCTCAGGATCTTCCAAAGGGAGCACTACAGACAGGATGCATTGGATGTGGATGAGGTTCGGCGTTACATCTCCAAACAGATCCCGCAGGATGCCTCCGTTTCGGCGGCATCTCCACTGGTCCCGCATTTGGCCTTTCGGGAAGATATCTACGAGTTTCCCTTGCTGAAAGACGCTCAGCACATGATATTGCTTCCGGGCATCAGTGTCTATCCGGTGGACCCAAATTGTTTTGATGCATTGATGGAGGAGATCCGGGCGACCGGACAATGGAAGCTGATGCATGAGGGCCCTGGCTGGAGCCATTACATGAAACAATGAGCAGCAGGCTGCTGGCTTGCCGAAAAGTCCTTTGTTGGCCGGTGGTCTTCCGCGTGCGTGTCGTAATTTAGAGGAATCCTTAAAGACCCATTCGAATGAAGATACTGGTCTGTATCAGCCACGTCCCCGATACCACTTCCAAGATCAATTTTACCGCCGACAACAAGGCCTTCGATACCAACGGAGTACAATTTGTCATCAACCCGTACGATGAATTTGGCCTGACACGCGCCCTTTGGTTCAAAGAGAAAGAAGGCGGGAGCATCACGGTACTCAATGTAGGGAGTGCGGCCACTGAGCCCACCTTGAGGAAGGCATTGGCCATTGGTGCCGATGACGCGGTCCGCATCGATGCGGAGCCAACAGATGCCTACTTTGTTGCCTGTCAGATCGCGGATCACGCCAAGGCGGAGAACTACGACCTGATCATCATGGGCAGGGAGAGCATTGATTACAACGGCAGCCAGGTTCCTGGAATGGTGGCCGAGTTGCTCGGCTGGCCATTTGTCAATGCCTGCGTGGGTATGGAAACAGAAGGTGGAACGGCCCAGTGCGTCCGAGAGATCGATGGCGGAAAAGAAACCGTAGAGGCTTCTTTGCCCATGGTCATAGCGGGCCAAAAAGGCCTTGTCGAGGAAAAAGACCTGCGCATACCGAATATGCGCGGGATCATGACGGCCAGAAGCAAGCCACTGAATGTTCGTCCAGCATTAGAGGCGGCCCATCGAACGGAGGCCACTTCGTACGAAAAGCCGGAAGCCAAGGCAGCTGTGCGCATGGTCGACGCCGAGAATATGGAAGAGCTCGTACGTCTGTTGCACGAGGAAGCCAAAGTCATTTAAAAAACCAAACACCATGTCTGTAGTCGTATTTGCTGAACAATGGGAAGGAAAATTCAAGAAGACCACATTTGAGGCGGTGAGTTATGGCCGTCGTGTGGCGGATATGCTCGGTGTTCCCACCGTCGCCGTAGTGATCGGTTCCCTAGACGAGGATGCTGCTCAGTTGGCCACCTACGGAGCGAACAAGGTGGTCCACTTTAATGCGTCTTCACTCAACTCATTCGATTCTTCTGCTTTCGCCTCCGCACTCAAGGAGGTGGCCGTTTCCGAGGAGGCACAAACTGTGATTCTTTCAGGCACTTCCAATGGGAAAAGCGTGGTGCCTTCATTGGCCATACAGTGGGGAGCTGCGCCCATAACCAATGTAGCAGCCTTGCCGGATTCGGTCGATCCAATGACCGTGAAACGAGGCGCATTCTCCAGCAAGGGTTTTGTCACCTACACTGCACATGAACAAAAGACGGTGCTTTCCTTCATCCCCAATGCCATCGGTGTTGCGGAATTTCCAGGGGAAGCCATAGTTGAGGAGGGAAGCGGTGCGGCCGAGGCCCGTGTTCAGGTCAAGGGCGTCGATCGGGCCACGGGAAGTGTTCCCCTGCCCGAGGCAGAATTGGTGGTCTCAGGTGGCCGCGGACTGAAGGGACCTGAGAATTGGGGAATGATCGAAGAACTGGCCGAATTACTCGGTGCGGGAACAGCCTGTTCCAAACCCGTTTCCGACATGCATTGGCGGCCTCATTCCGAACACGTCGGGCAGACCGGTATCGCCATCAACCCCAACTTGTACATCGCAGTGGGCATCTCAGGTGCCATCCAGCACCTGGCCGGCGTGAGCAACTCCAAAGTGATCGTGGTGATCAATTCCGACGCTGAGGCGCCCTTTTTCAAGGCCGCTGATTACGGAGTGGTGGGCGATGCCTTTTCAGTACTGCCTCAATTGACAGAGGCCGTAAAGCGTTTCAAGCAAGGCTGAAATGAGCCGCAAGCGCCTTTGGATCAAAGGACTGTCGTACAGTCAGACGCAAACAGGTGCTTATGCACTTGTATTGGGTGAGGAGGGAGGTCCACGCACTTTGCCGATCATCATCGGCGCATTCGAAGCCCAAAGCATAGCTGTGGCCTTGGAAAAGGAGATCAATCCCCCACGTCCGCTTACCCACGATCTGTTTGCTCAATTTGCGCGCACCTTCGCCATTGAGCTCAAAGAAGTGATCATTCATTCCCTCAAGGAAGGGGTTTTTCATGCAAGCCTGGTCTGTGTGGACAAGGATGGAAAAGAAGAAGTCCTGGATGCGCGGACAAGCGATGCTGTGGCCTTGGCCACTCGTTTTGACTGTCCGGTATTCACCTACGAAAAGATCCTCGAAAAGGCGGGTGTCGTGCTGGACGAGAAGGAAGAATCTGCATCTGTCGAGGAGGATGAGGAAGAAGCCATGGAAGATCTGCTCGAGGCAGCGGAGGAGTCGGATGAGCGCAGCATTGACGATCTGAACCGAGATCTGGACAAAGCCGTTCGCAATGAGGACTATGAATTGGCGGCCCGATTGCGTGATGAGATCAACAAACGGGAAAGGAATTAAAGTCCAGTTCATGTATCGCTCCATCTTTTTGCTTTGCTGCATTCTTTTACCCCCTTTTCTTCACGCACAGGGAATGAGCGATGCCACTGAACCCAGTCTCTTGATGCGCATCCTCCGGGGAAGTCTGGGTTTGGGCTTTCTGTTGTTTCTGGGTTGGCTCTTCAGTTCGAACAGGTCGCGTATTTCATGGCCGCTGGTACTCAAGGCTCTGGGCATTCAGCTTGTTCTGGCCTTTTGTATTCTGCATTTGCCGTTCGTCAAGGAACTCTTTGAATCCATGAGCATTGGATTCGTCTGGCTGTTGAGTTTTTCGGACAAAGGAGCCGAGTTCCTCTTTGGAACTTTGGTCACGGATGCTCAGAATCTGGGCACCTTATTCGCTTTCAAAGTACTGCCCACAGTGGTGTTCTTTTCGGCCGTTACTTCCCTCTTGTTCTATTTGGGCATCTTACAGCGCGTTGTCAAGGTCTTTGCCTGGGTCATGCGCAAGACCCTGGGTCTGAGCGGTGCGGAAAGTCTTGCGGCAGTGGGCAATGTATTTCTCGGTCAGACAGAGGCCCCGTTGCTGGTTCGCCCCTACATCAAGGACATGACCCGATCGGAGTTGATGTGTTTGATGGCTGGTGGGATGTCCACGATTGCGGGTGGCGTGTTGGCAGCATTCATCGGATTTCTCGGAAATGGCGATCCGGAAATGGAGATCTTCTTTGCCAAGCATTTGATCGCAGCCTCTGTAATGTCTGCTCCTGCAGCAGTACTCGCAGCCAAAATGATGATCCCGGAGACGGAGACCGTGCGGCAGGAAGCACATATCTCCCGACAACAGGTGGGCAGCAATGTTCTGGAGGCCATCACCAACGGCACCACACAGGGACTGCAGCTTGCCGTGAATGTGGGCGTGATGCTCCTGGTCTTTGTGGCCTTCATCTATTTCATCAATGCCTGCCTGGTTCAGGGTATAGGATCCTGGACAGGATTGAACGATTGGATCGTCGAGGTGAGTGGTGGTCGTTTTGACGGCTTGAGCATGCAGGCCATTCTTGGATTCATTCTGGCGCCAATTTCATGGATGATGGGTGTGGCCAAGGAAGATATCCTCCTTGTGGGGCAGTTGCTCGGCGAAAAGACAGTACTGAACGAATTTGTGGCCTACATCTCTCTCTCGGAGATGAAGAATGAATTCCGCTTCAGCAGCGAACAATCGATCGTGATCGCCACCTACATGCTGTGCGGTTTCTCCAATTTCTCATCCATTGGCATACAGATCGGAGGGATCGGTGCCCTTGCGCCTGACCGAAGAAAAGACCTCTCACAATTGGGCGTCCGCGCCTTGATCGCAGGCACTTTGGCCAGTCTCTTCACAGCGGCCATCGTTGGAATTATGATCTAGGGACATTCTACAATATTTCATTCGCAAGAAATGAAAAGCCCCGCATCAGGCGGGGCTTTTTCAATAGTGGACATCCCATACTTGGATCAGTTACCAAAGCGTTCTTTGAGCTGCGCAGTGGTTGTCGATCCGGGCCGTTCGATGGGCATTCCCAGCACGCGATCCCAGATCAAAGCTGCCATGGTACCCAGCGCCCTTGAAACGCCAAAGAGGACCGTGTAGAAGTCATACTCTGTCAGGCCGTAGTGCATCAGCAACTGACCGCTGTGTGCATCCACATTGGGCCATGGATTTTTGACTTTCCCCGTGGCCTTCAGGATATCTGGTACCACTTCATATACGCGGCTAACGATCTGAAAGAGTTCGTCGTCCGGCATGTATTCCTGAGCAAAACCGCGTTGTGCTTCATAGCGCGGATCGGTCTTTCTCAATACAGCGTGACCAAAGCCAGGGATGACCTTTCCATCGGCCAAGGTCTTCTTGCAGTAGTTCTCGATCTGCTCCTTGGAAGGCAAGCCACCGCCCAGTTCATCGCGCATGCTCTGGATCCAGCGGATGACCTCCTGATTGGCCAAGCCATGCAGCGGACCTGCCAAGCCGGCCATTCCTGCTGTGAATGCGAGATAGGGATCGCTCAAGGCACTTCCCACCAAATGGATGGCGTGGGCCGAAACATTTCCGCCTTCGTGATCGGAATGAATGGTCATGTACATGCGCATCATCTCACGGAATTCCTCGCTGTCGTAGCCAAGCATATGTGCGAAGTTGCCTGCCCAGTCCAAGTCTGGATTGGGTTCAATGTGCTCCCCGTTTCGGTAGCAGCGTCTGTAGATATAGGCTGCGATCCGTGGAAGACGACCGATCAGGTTCATGGCGTCTTCATAGGTATGCGCCCAGTATTCACTTTTGTTGATGCCGTCTCTGTAGGCCCTGCGGTATTCACTTTCCGTGCGGCAAGCATTGATCCCCGTGATGAATTGGGTCATGGGATGTGCATTGACGGGCAAAGCATCGATGACCTTGAAAACGTGCGGGGGAACGATACTCCTCCGCGCCCAATTGTTGCTGATCCGACGCACTTCATCCTCTGTCGGCAATTCATTCATCAGCATCAGGTAGAAGATCCCTTCAGGCAGGGGCTGTTTTCCTTCAGGCGGATATTTGGGCAACACCTCATTGAGTTCAGGGATGCTGTAGCCTCTAAAGCGTATGCCTTCAGCTGGATCGAGCTTGGAGGTCTCGTAGATCAGCGCTGGCATTCCCCGCATGCCCGAATAGAGCTGGCGGACCGTGATCTCACCCATTTTCTCATCTCCGTGTGCCGAAAGGAACTCGCGCACTTCGCGAATGGAGTCCTCGATCTTACCGGCAAATTTTTCTTTGATCTTACTCATGCTTAATCATTCAGGAATTTGAAGTTCTTACCGGGAAAGCGCGCGGCATCGCCCAGTGCCTCTTCGATGCGAAGCAACTGATTGTATTTGGCCATCCGGTCTGAGCGGGATGCAGAGCCTGTCTTGATCTGACCTGTGCCCAAAGCCACGGCAAGATCTGCAATGGTCGTGTCTTCCGTTTCACCCGAGCGGTGGCTCATCACGCTGGTATAGCTGCTTCTGTGGGCAAGATCCACTGTATTCAGCGTTTCCGTGAGGCTCCCGATCTGGTTGACTTTCACCAGGATGCTGTTGGCGACTCCTTGCTGAATGCCCCGGCCAAGGCGCTCTTCATTGGTCACGAAGAGATCGTCTCCTACCAATTGTACTTGGTTTCCAATGCGTTGGGTCAATAGTTCCCAGCCCGCCCAGTCATCTTCGTACAGACCGTCTTCGATGCTGGCGATGGGGTACTTGGACACCCATTGTGCCCAATAGTCCACCATTTCTTCGGCTGTTTTCTTGCCGCCATTGGATTTATGGAAATCGTAGACCTTCTCATCTGTTGAATAGAACTCAGATGCAGCGGCGTCCATGGCGATCCAAATGTCCTCGCCAGGTGTGTAGCCTGCTTTTTCGATGGCCCGAAGGATGGTCTCGATGGCTTCTTCATTGGAACCCAGATTCGGTGCGAATCCACCTTCATCTCCCACATTGGTGGAATAGCCCCCTGCCTGCAGCACTTTCTTGAGATGATGGAACACTTCCGTACCCATGCGCAGTGCTTCTGAGAAACTCTCGGCGCCGAAGGGCATGACCATGAATTCCTGGAAATCGATGCTGTTGTCTGCATGGCTTCCACCGTTCAGGATATTCATCATGGGAACGGGAAGAGTTCGTGCATTCACACCGCCTACATATTCATACAGACTTTGTCCGGTGTGCATGGCACCCGCTTTGGCAACGGCCAGTGATACAGCGAGTATGGCATTTGCACCGAGCTTGCCCTTGTTGGCTGTTCCATCGAGTTGGATCATAAGCTCATCGATGGCAGCCTGATCCGTGGCGTGCATGCCAATGACTTCTTCAGAGATGACTTCATTGACATTGTGAATGGCGCCGAGGACACCTTTTCCGACATAGGCTTTGGCGTCACCGTCCCTGAGTTCTACGGCCTCATGAATGCCTGTGGACGCTCCGGAAGGAACGGCGGCTCTCCCGAACGAACCGTCGTCGCAAAGAACGTCGGCCTCAACGGTCGGATTTCCCCGTGAATCGAGGATCTGTCGGGCGTGAATGCTTGTGATGAATCCCATCTTATTTCTTGTTTTCGTTTTTCATGTATCCGCAGAATGCATCGAACAAATAGCGGCTGTCGTGTGGTCCTGGAGACGCCTCGGGATGGAACTGTACCGAGAAGACGGGCCTTTCCTTGATCCGGATACCTGCTACGCTGTGGTCGTTCAGGTGTTTGTGGGTGAGAACAATATCGTCCCTTCCCTCAAGACTTGAGGCGGTGACCACAAAGCCGTGGTTTTGGCTGGTGATCTCTCCCAGTCCACTCTCTAAATTCAATACCGGATGGTTGATCCCCCGATGCCCGTTGTGCATCTTTTCTGTTTGTAGTCCCTGAGACAGACTGAGCAGCTGATGTCCAAGGCAAATACCAAATACAGGAAGGCCCGATTCGGCGATCGCGCGGACTTGGTCTATATTCTGTGTCATGGCAGCTGGATCACCTGGTCCATTGCTTAAGAAGATCCCATGTGGATCGAAGCTCAGCAGCTCCTCCAAAGGCGTGTGCATTGGAAACACCTTGATCCGGCAGCCGCGTTCCGCGAGGTTGTCAAGGATCGCTTTTTTGACTCCATAGTCAAGCGCGGCCACCCTGAGTGGGGCATCTGCCGAACCGATCTCATAGGTCGTGCTCGTACTGACGCGCGAAGACAGTTCCAGTCCCTCCATACTTGGAACACTGGCAATGCGGTCCTTCAGTGCTTCCGGATCGCTGATCTCTGTGGTGATCAGGGCATTCATCGCACCTTTATCGCGAATGTGCCGGACCACAGCCCGCGTGTCGATCCCGTCGATGGCGACTTTTCCCTCGCGGGCGAAGCGCTCGAGAAGTCCTTCCGAGGCTGAAGGTCTGGAGTGGATCTGGCTGAACTGCCGACATACCAATCCTGCGATCTGCAGCTGCGCACTTTCATCCTCTGAGCCCTTGGTTCCGTAGTTGCCAATGTGCGTACTGGCCGTGACCATGATCTGTCCGAAGTAGGAGGGATCCGTAAAGATTTCCTGATAGCCCGTCATGCCCGTATTGAAACAGATCTCTCCGCCTGAGGTGCCGCTCAAACCCACGGATCGACCATGGAAGACCGTGTGGTCTTCGAGATAGAGTAGGGCGGGTTTTCCTGGCTCAGATGGGCTCATTAGTACGTTGGGTTAGCATAAAAAAAGGGACAAAAGCGCAAAGGCATTCATCCCTTCATAAAGTTCATTTCAGGGATTGAATCAGTCTTCCTTCTCCTCTTTTGAAGAATCCGTATCCTCCTTGTCCTCTTTTTCTTCAGAGTCAGCTTCTTCCTTTGCATCAGCAGGCGTTTCCTCGGTCCTCGCCTCTGCAGCTTCCTCTTTTTCTGGAACAGAAGATTCCTCTTCAGCAGGGGTTTCTTCTACCGGAATTTCTTCTGTCTTGGCCTCAACAGTTTCATTGGAAGCGTCTTCAGCCTTGACTTCTTCTGTTGCCGTCTCTTCCTGAGGAGCCACTGTTTCTTCTGCGGAGCTTTCCACTACTTCTGGCTTGGCAGTGACCGGGGCCTCCTCTTTCTTGCTTCCGCCTGCGCGACGGCTGCGACGACTTTTCTTAGACTTGGCTTTCTCGTTGGTGTAGAGTTCGTTGAAGTCCACCAATTCGATCATGCACATCTCGGCATTGTCGCCCAGGCGATTCCCTGTCTTGATGATGCGTGTATACCCTCCTGGACGCTCACCTACTTTGGCGACCACCTCACGGAAAAGCTCGCTGACCGCGTGCTTGTTCTTCAGATAACTGAAAACGATCCGGCGGTTGTGGGTGCTGTCCACCTTGGAACGGGTCACCAAGGGTTCCACGAACTTCTTCAGCTCTTTCGCCTTGGCTACTGTCGTATTGATGCGCTTGTGTTCGATCAGCGAACAGGCCATATTGGACAGCATGGCTTTCCGGTGGGCAGCGGTGCGTCCTAAGTGATTGAATTTCTTACCGTGTCTCATGCCTCGGCTTACTCCTTATCCAGTTTGAACTTGCTCAGGTCCATTCCAAAGGAAAGACCCTTGCTCTCTACCAATTCATCAAGTTCGGTCAGTGACTTCTTTCCGAAGTTCCTGAACTTCATCAGATCCTGCTTGGTGTATCCGACCAATTCGCCCAGTGTTTCGACTTCTGCAGCCTTAAGGCAATTCAGAGCGCGCACACTCAGGTCCATATCGGCCAGCTTGGTCTTCAGCAGCTGCCTCATGCGGATCACTTCCTCGTCGAGGTTCTCGATATCGGTAGGTGCCGTCTCTTCCAGTGCGATCTTCTCGTCGGAGAAGAGCATGAAGTGGTGAATGAGGATCTTGGCTGCTTCTGTCAGGGCTTCTTTGGGATGGATGCTTCCATCAGTAACGATATCAATGATGAGCTTTTCGTAGTCGGTCTTCTGCTCGACACGGTAGTTCTCAATACTGTACTTGACGTTCTTGATCGGAGTGTAGATGCTGTCGATGAAGATGGTGCCCAGTGCTGCATTGCTCTTCTTATTCTCTTCTGCCGGAACATATCCGCGGCCCTTCTCGATGGTCAACTGCATTTCAAGTTTCACACCCTTGTCCAGGTGACAGATCACCTGATCGGGGTTGAGGACCTGAAAGCCCGAAGTGAACTTCCCGAGGTCTCCAGCAGTGATCTTTTCCTGTCCGGAGAACGAGGCGGTCAGGGTTTCCCCTTCGTTTTCCTCGATCTGCCTTTTGAAGCGGACCTGCTTGAGGTTCAAGACGATCTCTGTAACGTCTTCCACAACACCCTGAATGGTGCTGAACTCGTGTTCGACGCCGCTGATGCGAAGAGAGGTGAAGGCGAATCCTTCGAGTGAACTCAGGAGAACACGACGGATCGCATTGCCCACAGTGAGACCGTAACCAGGTTCCAGCGGACGGAACTCGAATTGTCCCTCTGTTTCCGTAGAATGATTGAGAATTACTTTTTCCGGCTTTTGAAAATTCAGAATGGCCATACTTCTTTTTTAGGGGATGATTACTTAGAGTACAATTCTACGATCAGTTGTTCCTTGATGTTTTCAGGGATCTGGTCGCGCAGTGGATCCTGGAGGTAGCGGCCCGACTGTGCGGCCGAATTCCACTCGATCCATTCGTACTTACTGTTATTTCCTTCCAGTGATGTGGAGATCGCGGACAAAGAACGCGAGCGCTCGCGAACGGAAATGCTGTCTCCAGCAAGTACGTGGTAGGAGGGAATGTTCACTTGTTTGCCGTTCACCATGATGTGCCTGTGGCTGACCAATTGTCGGGCTGCACGTCGCGTCGGGGCGATCCCCATGCGGTAGACCACATTGTCCAGACGCGCTTCACAGAGCTGCAAAAGGTTTTCACCGGTGATGCCTTTCTGCCTCGAAGCCTTTTCAAAGAGGTTGCGGAACTGCCTTTCGAGAATGCCGTAGGTGTACTTGGCTTTCTGCTTCTCAGCGAGCTGAACGGCATATTCCGATTTCTTTCCCCTTTTGCGGGCCAGTCCATGCTGTCCGGGAGGATAGTTCCTGTTGTCGAACGCACTGTCCGGGCCGAAGATCGGGTCGCCGAATCTGCGGGCTATCTTGGTTTTTGGACCTCTGTATCTTGCCATGATCTCTGTTCTCTGTCTCTAATTGGGATTAAACACGACGTCTTTTGGGCGGACGACAGCCATTGTGTGGGATCGGTGTCACATCAACGATCTCTGTGACCTCAATGCCGTTGTTGTGCAGGGAGCGGATCGCAGATTCACGACCGTTACCGGGTCCTTTTACAAAGACACGAACTTTTTTGAGTCCTGCTTCCATCGCTCTCCCAGCCGCATCCTCAGCTGCTGTCTGGGCTGCATAAGGTGTATTCTTCTTGGAACCACGAAATCCCATTTTACCAGCAGAGGACCAAGAGATGACTTGGCCCTGAAGATTGGTCAGGGAAATGATGATGTTGTTGAAGGAGGCGTTGATGTGCGCTTCTCCAGTGGCTTCCACCTTGACCTTTCGCTTTCGCGATGTGTTCTTTGTCGACTTTGCCATTCTTCAGTGCTTATTTAACCGCCTTTTTCTTATTCGCCACCGTCTTGCGCTTTCCTTTGCGCGTGCGGCTGTTGTTCTTGGTATGCTGTCCGCGCAGGGGAAGTCCCAGTCGGTGTCGGATGCCTCTGTAGCAACCGATGTCCATCATTCGCTTGATGCTCATTTGTACTTCAGAGCGCAATTCTCCTTCTACCTTGAAGCTCTCCTGGATGATGCCTCTGATCTTTCCGAGCTGATCATCGTCCCATTCTTCTACTTTGATGTTCGGATCGATCTGAGCCTCCTGGAGGATCTTTTGGGCACGGCTTCTGCCGATCCCGTAGATGTAGGTGAGCCCGATCTCTCCACGCTTGTTGCGCGGTAGGTCTATTCCTGCGATTCTAGCCATGAATTTCTTGCTTTAACCTTGTCTTTGCTTGAACTTCGGATTCTTCTTGTTGATCACGTACAGTTTGCCTTTGCGACGAACGATCTTGCAGTCGGCGCTTCTCTTTTTTAGGCTTGCTCTTACTTTCATCTCTTATTACTTGATTCAGTATCGATAGGTGATGCGTCCTTTGGACAGATCATAAGGGGTCATCTCCAGTTTCACTTTGTCGCCCGGCAACAGCTTGATGTAGTGCATCCTCATTTTACCTGAGATATGTGCCGTAACGACGTGTCCGTTCTCCAATTCCACGCGGAACATGGCGTTCGAAAGGGCTTCGATCACGCTACCGTCTTGCTCTATGACTCCTTGCTTTGCCATTTAAACAGCGTTGGTTTGATCGACAGCCGAGGCCGTTCTGCTTTGGATGCGTCCAGACTTCATCAGACCGTCATAATGTCTGTTCAACAAATAGCTTTCGATCTGCTGAAGCGTATCGAGAACAACGCCCACCATGATCAACAGCGATGTGCCGCCATAGAAGTACGAGAACTGCGTGTTCACCCCGGCCGCCATAGCGAAGGCTGGAATGATGGCTATGATCGCCAGGAATATCGAGCCAGGGAAGGTGATGCGTGAGAGGACCGTATCCAAAAATTCAGCGGTATCCTTTCCGGGCTTGATCCCTGGGATGAATCCACCGCCCCTTTTGAGGTCATCCGACATCTGGTTGGTGTTCACCTGTATGGCCGTGTACAGGAAGGTGAACAGAATGATCATCAAGGCAAAGATGAAATTGTACCAGAATCCCTGAATGTTGCTGAATAGTGTGATCAGGGAACTTGCACCACCGCCGTCGGCTCCAGAGTAGGAGAGGACGGTGACAGGAATGAACATGATCGCCTGTGCAAAGATGATGGGCATCACACCCGCTGCATTGACCTTCAGGGGAATGTATTGTCTGCTGGAGGCTCCGTACTGAACGCCGCCTTGTGTCCTTCTTGCGTACTGCACAGGAATACGCCGCACGGCCTGGACCAGACCAATACTGAGCATGATCACGATCAAAAGCGCCGCGATCTCAACAATGAAGAGGACGAGACCTCCACCCTGAGGGCCCATCTTACTTGCAAGCTCCTGCAGGAACGATTGGGGGAGTGTCGCTATGATCCCCACCATAATGAGCAGTGATATTCCGTTGCCAATGCCTTTGTCGGTGATACGTTCCCCGAGCCACATGGCGAAAATGGTCCCTGTGGTGAGCACCACGATGGCCAGTGGCCAGAAAAGACCGCTTGGCAGGGTGATGGCCACATTCTGAGAGATCAGGTTGGCGATGTAACCAGGCGCCTGAGCCGTGGTGATGGCGATGGTCAGCACACGAGTGATCTGATTCACCTTTCTTCTGCCGCTTTCACCTTCCTTCTGCATTTTCTGTATGCTGGGGACAGCCATACCAAGAAGTTGCATCACGATGGATGCCGAGATGTATGGCATGATGCCCAAAGCCAAGATGGAGGCATTGGCAAAAGCACCTCCTGTAAAGGCGTTCAGAATACCGAGAAGTCCACTGTTGGTCTGACTCCTCAATGCCTCCAAACTCTCTGGATCAATACCCGGCAAGACCACGTTGGAGCCCACTCGATAAATGAGCAACAATCCGAGGGTGAGCAGGATCTTGCTCTTCAGCTCCTCGATCTTCCAAATGTTCTTAAGGGTCTCTATGAACCTTTTCATGCCTCTTTATTCAACGTTTTCCGTGCTTCCCCCGGCGGCTTCGATCGCCGCAGCGGCCGTCTTGGAGAACTTGTGAGCGGTCACTTTCAATTTGGCAGACAGTTCACCTCTTCCAAGGATCTTGACCAGGTCGTTCTTACCAACCAGTCCGTTCTGCTGAAGGATCTCCGGGGTGACCTCCCCCTTGATCTTCTTGTCATCTGCCAATTTTTGAAGTACATCGATGTTCACACCCGCATATTCCACGCGGTTGAAGTTCTTGAACCCGAATTTCGGTAC
>RFXV01000140.1 GCA_009921445.1 Flavobacteriia bacterium | reverse complement strand
GTCCTTTGGACCTCTTGCCCCATTGGCACTGCGCAAGCGTTTGTCCTTACTCAGTTCTTCGCTGAGTCTGTAGATGGAAGAAAAATAGGCGGGGTCACCAAAATCGAACTCCTCGTGGTGAAAGGGTCTGCCGAGTATCTGATTCAACTCAAGGATGCGTTTTTTGTAGTAGGCCGCATCATCCGCACGGTCTTCCTTGAGCAGATACTGCAGGTCGTACAGGAGGGATTCGTAGTCCTCGGGTTCTTTTCCGTCTTCTACATTGAGCAGGCGGAAATAACGGGTGTAGAATTCGTCGGTCAGCGTCTTGACGCAGCCAAAGTCGATCACACCGACCGTCCCTGAGGATTGTAGGAGGAAATTTCCCGGATGCGGGTCCGCATGCACTTGTTTCATGCTGTGGATCTGATGGTCGTAGAAGTCCCAGATGGCCTGTCCCAGTCGATCGCGCGTTTCCTGATCGGGATCTGCCTTCAGGAATTCTTCCATGTGAGCTCCGGGCAGCCACTCCATCGTCAGTATCCTTCGCGAGCTGATATTGGGTAAATATTCGGGGAATTGCAGGTCGGGTATGTGTCGGCAGTGATCTGCGATCTCCAGACTGCGGGTGTACTCAAGTCCGTAATCACACTCCTCGATGAGCCGTTCCTCGACCTCGCTCAGGTAGTGGTTGATATCGGCCTCACTGATGTTGAACATGCGCTGGGCGATGGGCTTGACCATGCGCAGGTCAGAGTGGATGCTGTCTGCAACTCCGGGATACTGCACCTTGACCGCATAGACCGTCTTTCCGATCCGCCCCTTGTGCACCTGCCCAATGGAGGCTGCCGCTGCAGCACTTTTCCCGAAGGCGTCGAAGAAATGCTCTGGTCCTTGTCCCAATTCGCGCTGAAAGGTCTTGACGACCAATGGATAGGAGAGTGGAGGAGCGTTGTACTGTGCTTGGGAGAATTTCTCCGCATAGACCCCGGGCAGCATTCCCTGGTCCATGCTCAGCATTTGCGCCACCTTTAGTGCACTTCCCTTGAGTTCAGACAAGGAATTGTAGATGTCTTCCGCATTGTCCGCATCCAACTCATCCCGCCCCTGATCGGACTTGATGAGTTTTTTGGAATAGTACTTCAGATAATTCCCGCCAACGCGAGCGCCTGTGGCCACGAAGCGACTGGCCCGCTGCACTTTGGTGACGGGGATTTTCTTTTGTTCTTTCATCGGTCCTGCTTGAGCAGGAATTTTCCAAAATCGACCAGGGATTCCACAATGCCCTTGCCCATCAGATCGAATCCAAGGTTCACACTCTTTTCAATGGCCGCATCGGTATGTTCGAAACCAGCGCTTTGGTCTTTTCTCCAATAGTTGAAAAGGAAGACGAACTGCATCCACAACATGTCGGCATAGCGCGCAGACACCGGTCCGCGGGAGGCGATCTCTCCATTGCCTTCTCCCTCGGTGAGCAATTCCTTGACGAAATCCTCAAAATGGGATTTGGTGGCATCCAGCGGATTGTCGGAAAACGGCGTGCTGGGTTTGTCCGGGAAGCTCAGCAGAGCAAAACTGCGCTCCTGAAGGAGTTCCTCGAACCATGTGAAATAGAACGCCAGCAATTTTTCCCGGCTGCTGAATCCCGTCCAGTCCGAGGAGTCTTTGAGCCGGCTGATCGTGGTCTTCAGTTTGCTTTTCCAAAAATCCGATTCGATCTGGCTGAAGCTATTGTAATGCGCATAGAACTCAGCTTCCTTGACCTTCAGCTCCTTGCAGAATGCAAAGACACTCCCAGGGAATTCCCCTTTGAGCAGTCGGTACTCCATATAGGCCGTTCTGATCTTATCTTTCATCTTTTCGGCTTTGGCATTTTTGCTTTGGTCGGCAGTAGGGCTCATGATTCCTTATTTATCCAAGTACGCACATAACGCTTATCGGGGTCATATCGTTCGGCCTGTATGCGTGGATTGAACACACGATGATCTCTTGGGTCATTTCCTACACCAGCCACATAGGTCCAATTGCCGTAGTTGCTGCAGACTTCGTGGTCGATAAGCGAATGTTCAAACCATTGAGCGCCAAGCAACCAGTGCTCCTTCAAAGCATGCACCAGATAGCTGGCCACATTCTGCCGCCCCCT
Source organism: Flavobacteriia bacterium (assembly GCA_009921445.1). Lineage (GTDB taxonomy): Bacteria > Bacteroidota > Bacteroidia > Flavobacteriales > Schleiferiaceae > RFXV01. The sequence continues at coordinate 2,139 of RFXV01000140.1, read as the reverse complement.
GTTGCTCATATAACCGGTATGCAGCAATTCCCTCATGTGGGCATCGATGAAATCCTGTCCCGTCCGCCCTTCCTGCCAAAGCAGGAGGGAACGGCCCGATCGGATGTGGGCCTTTTCCGGAACCTTGAAGAAGTGTCCACGCTCTTTTCGCCAGGTGAAATGAAAAAAGTCACGCCACAAAAGCTCAAACAGCAGCCAATAGGTACTGGAATTGGCTACGCGCTCTTCTTCGTAGCGGCGGATCTCCTTTAAAATGAATTTCGGGGAGAGGCAGCCCCAGGCGATCCATGGAGAAAACTTCGAGGAGTATGAAGTGCCAAGCATGCCGTTGCGGGTCTCCTTGTATTCCCTGAGTCGGTCTTCCATCCACATCCATTCCTCGAGGCGATCCAGGCCAGCGCTTTCTCCACCTCGGAACGGAAAAGCAGAATTCGGATGAAAGCTCCGTGTTGACGATGCTGGGAGGGAATCTTCAAAAGAAGCAACTATGGGTCGAAGAGCGGAAGGGGCGGGCAAGGGCTCGCGGTAGCGCCCATATTTCTCCACCTTTTTTCGAAAGGCCGTGAACACTCCTGGGCATGCCTCTTCCTTGAATGGCAGGTCCTCAGGGTGCAGGAGGCTTTGTCCGGAAAAGCTTCTGTGTGGCAGTTTTCTGCAGACCTGTTCCTGACGCCGTTGTTCTTCCGTTCCGGCCGTGTCGGTGAACCACACTTCATCGATCGCATGAGCAGCAAAAAGCTCAGAAAGAACGTCCACCGTATCTCCCTCGCGATAGAGCAAAGGCACACCGAATGCAGACAGGGAAGATCTGAGGTCTGAGAGGCACTCAAGAAGAAAGGTCTTTTTGTTCTCCGACCAACGGGACAAACCGCTGTGGAAGGCCTTGGATTCAGCCTCATCAAAGACAAATACCGGCAGTATGTGGTGCCCCTCATCCCCGGCCCGGTGAAAGATCTCGTTATCGTGCAGACGCAGATCGCGCTGCAACCAAATAAGGATGTTCATAAGCTGTTCTTGTTGTTCCTGCAGCGCTCGGAGCAATACCTCACTTCGTCCCAATTCTTCTCCCACTTCTTACGCCAGCTGTACGGCTTTTGGCAAGTGGCGCAGATCTTTTGAGGCAGCGGCTTTCGTGGCATTTAGGGAATAATGAAAAAAGCATCAAAAAGTTCCCTGCTTCAGCTTTCTGTTGATGTAGCTTTGTCCCATGGGTTCGCCGCGAGGCGATGAAAAGGGAATCCTGTTCAAGTCAGGAGCTGTGCCCGCAGCTGTAAGGTCCTGAACTGCTTTCGATCGATCCACTGATATTCTATCGGGAAGGAGAAAGACAGGGGCCAAGCCAGAAGACCTGCCCAAAAAAACAACAGAGGATGAAGCCTTCGGGACCAAAGGCAATTCCGGACCATGCGCACCCGCTGCTGGATCGTATTTGGCTTTTTGCAACTGAGCGGACTCCATGCTCAGAATTTGCAGGAGGTTATGGTCACTGCCTCCCGACTCTATGACGGGCAGGAGAACGAAGATTCTTTGCCGTCAATTCCCGGATCCAGAATGGGCGACCTGCTGTCCCGTCAATTGCAGAACCAGACCCGGCTCTGGATACGTACCGCGCTGCCTGGCGCTTATGCGCAACTTTCCTTCCGCGGCCTGCCATCCGCACACACGCGCATCCTGTGGGAGGGTCTGCCCATCAATTCGCCTGCCCTGGGGGTGGCCGATCTAAGTGCCGTATCTGGACATGCATTGGGTCGCATCTCCTTTGGCGAGGGTTCGTCACTGGGCATGCAAGGATCGAATGCCGCCGGCGGAGTACTGCATCTAAAGGATGAAATTGCCGAGCCTTCAGAATGGCTCACGCTTCATTCTGCAGCGGGCAGCTTTGGTTTTTGGTCTTCGAATATTTCAACAAAATGGCGATCTGGAGCATGGATCCATCGGCTGCAATGGGGACGCACACAGGCAGATAACGATTTCGTCTATCTGAATGCACGGGGCGAAAGCCACAAGAGGAGCGATGCGGATTTCCGTCAGGACATGGCCAAATACAGCCTCAGCCGAAAAGCTGGAAGAGGTTGGCTGGATGCTTCTGTCTGGTATCAGCAACAAGATCAGGGTGTGGCTCTAGACATTGCATGTCCG
>RFXV01000139.1 GCA_009921445.1 Flavobacteriia bacterium | reverse complement strand
CAGCTCATTAAGCATCTGCATGCGAACTGTCATGAGGATTCAGCACATCAGTTGTATTTGATGCCCTACCTGAACATGGCCAATAATGCCTACATCGAAACACACGGTATCAAGACGGTATTCTTAAGCTTTGCGGACATCAACTACATCCGCACTTCGAACGCGAGCATGTGTGCAGACATGAAAATATGGTTCGAGCAGCAGAAACTGCTCGCCATTCATCTGAACCGTAACCCTGTTCGTGCGGACCGATTGTTCCGCCTATATCTCAAACAGATCGAGGATATGGAGAATTCTTGGTCTGCCGATCAATCCGAAGCGAGCAACAATTCATCCAAGGACTCGCGAGAGACTGCGTGATATCCCGGACGGGCTTTTTCATAGATCGACTGCGCCCATTCCAGCTTGTCACCTTCTAAAAGAGCGGAGTAGATCGGCATCAGAAACTTTCGGCGTCCCACCCGGGTGAGGAAATCAGTGACCGATGCCTCAAGGTCCATGTCATTGGGTGCGCGATATGCTTCTTTTTCACTGAGCGTATTCTCAAACCATTGTGCGGCGAGCTCTGCATTCCCTGATCGGGTCAGGCTGTAGGCAGCATCGAGCTGGGCGAGTGCGTTCACATCTGCTCCTTTGATGCGCCTCAAGAAGCGAAGCCACTCGTGGGTGCTCCAAGTTTCTGTCACCTCATTTTCAGGCAGTTTGGTTTCATTCAGGAAGGCCAGTGCATACCCGTCCACCTTTTCAAAGCGGTCGCTGTTGGGTACGGGCACATTGGCCGGAAGCCCAGGGGCATAGATCCAATTGTCCACGCCGATCGAACTGTATTCTTCCTCTGTGAGCAGGTCGGTTTTCAGCAGAGCCACAAATCGTTCGGTATCCATCACCTTGAATCGGTTGGCCTGGAAATAGTTTTTCAGGAAGGCATCGAACCGCTCCCGTCCGATGGTTTCCTCCATCAGTCGGAGGAAGTGATAGCCTTTGTCGTAAGGAATGGCAGTCACCCCGTCGTCCGGATTCCGCCCTTTTAGATCGAGTTTCAAGCGGGTGTCATCGGGCATGGATTCCATGAACTCCTCCACCGTGTTGAGCAACTCAGTATGGCTGAGAAGCGCCAGCATTTCGGAGTATTCTCTCCCATAGACCGCCTCCATGATGCGCATTTCGAAATACACGGTGAAGCCTTCATTCAACCAAAAGTCGTCCCACACAGAATTGGTGACCAAATTGCCTGACCAGCTGTGTGCGAGTTCATGCGCGACCAGCGCGACCAGCGAACGATCGCCGGCGAGGATGGTCGGTGTGGCAAAGGTCAGACGAGGGTTCTCCATGCCCCCGAAAGGAAAACTCGGTGGCAGTACGATGAGGTCGTAACGCCCCCACTCGTAGGGGCCATAGAGTTCCTCAGCGGCGACCATCATGGCCTCCATATCGGCGAATTCCCAGGCACAGGTATCGACCATCGACGGCTCCGCATAAACCCCCGTACGCGCGCCCACTTCTTTGAAGGCCAAATGACCTGCTGAAAGGGCGAGTAAATATGATGGTATGGGCTGGGGCATTGAGTAGGTATAGGCACCGTCATTGGAAACCTCACTTGGATTGGATGCACTCATGAGGGCAAGCATGCCCGGTGGAACTTGGACAGTGGCATCATAAGTAAAACGGATACCCGGACCATCCTGACAGGGCACCCATGTGCGCGCCAGTATCGCCTGGCTTTGAGTGTAGAGGAAAGGCCCCAGCTTATCTGCAGTTTGCTCGGTGTCGGTCCATTGAAGTGCCTTTGCATCGGGGCTGGTGCGGTAGCTTATGGCTACTTTTTTATCCCCTTCCGCCAACTGGATGATCAATGGGCTGCCAAAAAGCGCATTTTTCTCTCCGACCGTATAAGTTCTTGGCTTTCCATTTCCGTCCGTGACATCAATGATGTCGAGGTCATATGTGTCGAATATTACTTCCCCGCTCGAACCTTCGGAAAGGGTCCATGTGGCAGTTGCGTCAATGACCTTTTGTTCAAAATCGATCAAGGCATCCCAATCCAAATGCACGACTTGGGCGATTTCGGTTTGAGCGAAGGAGTGTGGATCGTTTTTCTTTTCAGATGACATGGGCAGTGGGTCTTGGGTTTTCGGTGCGGGACCCGAACAAGCGAGGGCCGTCGCCAGCAGCAGAATGAAGAGCCTTTTCATTTGGATCTGATTTCCACGTAAAGTACGAACAGCGACTCAACCTGACCGCAAGAATTCAAAACGCGTCATTCTAATCAATCTGAATGCAAAAAGCCATTCAGTCCTGGGTCACAGCCTTTCTGATCGCCTGAATGAAGGCCTCCTTTTGAAAGGGTTTGCAGATGACCTCAGAGAACCCAATTGAATAAAGGAAGGACTGCCTGCTGCTGCTGCATGCTGTAGAGGAAAGGGCAATGACCGGGAGATGTGAATAGGCGTTCTCTTTATGGAGTTTGTCCACAAATTCCTCACCATTCATTCGATCAGGGCCCAGATGGATGTCGAGGAGGAATGCACCAATATCTTTTTGAGTTCGATCAGCTAGAAAAGCTTCTCCGCTGACAAAAGATTCGACATGGACTATTCCTTTCAGCGTTTTTTGTACGATGAGTCGATAGACAGCATCGTCATCGATGTGAATAAGTGTTTTCATGCTTTGGGGGTGAAACACGAAGTCAACAATTTAAGAAAAATTGGTATCAAAAAATGAGAACACAAAGTCAAATTTTTTCATCGACTACACATGACCATTTTATTTATAAATTAGCAATGTGTGAATAATACACTTTGCCTCAAATGAAGAGAGCTCTACTCCTGCTGGCCATCTTTATTGGTCTTTCTCCGCTTCGATCCCAACAGATCGTACAGACCACGCCTACATTTATCGACCCTCAAGACAGTTTGGTGATTGTCGTGGATCTGGACCAGATGGACAGCTCTTCTGTTCATGTGCAGAACCTGAAATCGGATGCCCGTGCGGGAATGGACCTCTATATCTGGACATGGAATCCGAATGAACACCAGTCCGGCCACCCACTGGTCAATGGAATCGGAAGCCAGGCCTGGAAGAACAGCAATGACAGCCTTCGGATGACGCCTTTGGGCAGCATGAAGTACCAATATGTGTTCAAGCCCACCCTGATCGATTGGTATGATACCGATACGGCCCAGGCATATCAGAGGGGTTTTTCCTTTTTGGTCAAACCAAAGGACGGCGGCGGCTGGGGCGACCCGGACCGCAAGTCGGACGACATCAATATTCCCATTTCGCGTCCTGGGCTCAATGCCGATATCGTTTCGCATCCGGATCGCTTCTATTTTGTCGGTGCCAACGATCAGGTCTCCCTACAGGGAGAATCGCCCGTGGCTGCTGACCTCGATATCACAGTGGACGGCGTTTCGGTGGCTTCTGCGGTTGGGCAAACTTCCCTGAGCCACACACTGGATATGAGCACTTATCCGAATATGCGCTTTGAAGTTGTCCTGACCGCCACTCTGGGCACGAAGACAGAGTCGGACACTGTATATCTGATGAAAAGAGGTCTGACGCCTGTAGCACCGCTACCGGCCAATTCAGAAGAGGGCATCAGCTATCCGAGCAATACATCGGTTCGGCTGCAGCTGCGTGCGCCTGGAAAGGAATTCATTTATGTGCTGGGAGATTTCAACGGCTGGCTGCCCGATCCGGCCTACGAAATGGCCAAAGACCCGACCTCGGACTACTTCTGGCTGGAGATCACCGGTCTGACGGCGGGGAAGCAATACCGCTTCCAATATGAGATCGACAGCATGGGGCTTCGCGTAGCGGATCCTTACTCCGAAATGATCCTCGACCCCTGGAACGACAAATACATCAGCCCGGCGACCTATCCGGGCCTGCTGCCCTATCCATCTGACAAAACAGCGGATGCGGTCGGTGTTTTGGAGCCCGGAAGAACACCCTACAACTGGGACAGCAGCATCAACTTCCAGCGGCCAGCAGAAGATGACCTGATCATCTATGAACTGCTGATAAGAGACTGGGACATCCGTCACAGTTTCCAGTCGGTGATCGATCGTTTGGATTACCTTGAGAAACTGGGCGTCAATGCGATCGAGCTTATGCCGGTGAATGAATTCGAGGGGAACAACAGCTGGGGCTACAACCCTTCCTTCATGTTCGCTTTGGACAAATACTACGGCACAAGAGACAAGTTCAAGGAGTTGGTCGAAGAATGCCACCGGCGTGGGATGGCGGTCATCCTGGATATTGTTCTGAACCATCAGTTCGGACAAAGTCCTTTGGTGCGCATGTACAACCAAGGCGGTTATACAGCGCCCACGCCCGACAATCCATGGGCCAATCCTGTGGCCAAGCACGATTTCAATGTGGGCTACGACCTGAACCACGAAAGCGCAGCGACCCGCTACTGGTCCAAGCGCGTGATCG
>RFXV01000138.1 GCA_009921445.1 Flavobacteriia bacterium | reverse complement strand
GTGGCCTTCCACATCGATCTTGATGAAACCGATGTCGCTTTCCGGGAAGAGTTCATCGAGCGGACGTATGGGCACGGTGAAGCTCAGCAGCTTCTTGTGCCGGTCCAAATGGTTTTCAGACTCCACGGTCGCATTGCCCGGCATAGAGCTTGGCACACGGATCTCGATCTCACCGGTTGAAGCGCCTGCGGCGGAAGAGATGATCCGTTCACTTTGATCGGGGAAGGCTTTTCTCAGGAAAGCCACCTGAAGCGGATTGGCTTCGATCATGAAAACCTGTTGAGAGTGATCCAACATCTCCCGCGCATAGCCCCCAAAGAGCACGCCGACATCAAGACTGATCCGTCGTGGGTCACAGAGGATGGGAAGCAAGCTGAATTCTTCGTCCTTGTGATATTGGATGCGCTGATGCATCCGTGAAAAGGCGACGGGCGCCAAACCGGATAACAGTGGCTGTATCAGGGGCAAGTGGGCGAATTTCACCCACCATTTGAAAGCGGTCGTCTTCTTTTTCACGGGGCCAATGTAAAGGAAAAGTCAAGCCAGACGCACACAAAAAAAGCCCCGAGTGGGGCTTTGATATCATGGGTCTTTTGGGAGCGGTCATTCAATGACCATCCGTGAGCGGGCAAAGTGCGTTGGGCTCGAAAAATAGAGCAGGTAGACACCGCTTGGAAGGTCGAACGCAAATTCGTATTCGGTCAAGCCACCGCTGATCTCGCCTTGCGCGACCGATTGCCCAGCGGCATTGTAGAGCCGAAGTGTGCCTTGCGCCCAGGAAGGCAATTGAACGCGGAACGAACCCTGGTTGGGGTTGGGATATATCTCGAATTGTCGCACGAGCACCTCTTGCAGCCCGATATTTGAGATGAATTGCAGGCTGTCCGAACGATTGCCACAGCCATTCGGGCTGCGCACCTCGACCTGGTAGTACCCGCTCTGGGTGGGCACATAGCTCGAGTCGCCCGCTCCGGTGATGCGCAGTCCATCCCGATACCAGCGATATGCATTGCCACTCAAACTGCTGAAGAGCGTGTCGTTGGAAGAGATGACAGATGGTTTGGCAGGTCCTGGAATCACGTCGAATGTGAAACTGTAGGTGGAGTCGCAGGAGCCGTTCTGATAATAGTAGTCTGCAGCGTAATTGCCCGGATTCAATTTGGTCCCGTCGATCAGTGAAACGGTATCGCCCTGGAAGATGTAGTCACCACCAGAGGGCTGCACCCAGTTGGGGGAATAGGCAGGATCTGTGGTGCACACAGTCCGTGCGGTGAATGCAAATACCGGCCGACTCGAGATCTTGACGCTTTTGTTCGCACTCGCCGAGCAGCCGTTGGCATCGGTGTAGGTGTACTTCATGATCTTGGTCCCTGATCCGGCCAGGCTTGGATACAGCGTATCGTTCACTACGCCTGGACCGCTGTATATGCCACCAGCGGGGGAGCCAAAAGTCAGCAGCTGGGGCCCGTCTTTCTGGCATACTGCGGGGATGGAAACTGCGGTGACCACAGGAGCAGGATTCAGGTTGATCACGAGGGTGTCGGAGGAAGCGATCTGAGGCCAGGCGCAGTATTCTGAGGAAGCCACTGTTGCGTAGACCATATCTCCATTCACCAAATTGTTGAGTGTGACAGCGCTGTCATTCAGCCCGAGGGCCGTGCCATTCAGGTACCACTCATACTGTGGTGTACTGCCCACGCCATTCTCCAGCAAAAAAATATCGACCGGCGCGCCACTGCATAGCCCTCCTTGCTGCTGAAGGCTGATCTGGACAGCTGTGTTCGGCTGGATCTGAATGTAGCCGGTGCGGAGTTTGTTGTCGCTGCCCAGTCCATTGTAGGCTTTCAGCTCCACATTGTATGTTCCAGGAGTCGCATAGCGAACCACAGGATTGGTTGAGGTGGAAGTGGCGGGCGTGCCTCCGGGGAATATCCATCGGACACTGTCCTGTACACCAGCTGTCAGGTTCAGATACTGTACGTCATAATTCGCACAAGAACTGCGCGCGGATGTGAAGTCGGCTAAGGGAACCGTGCGGGCAGTGCCATTGATATTGATGTTATCGATAAAAAGGCGATTTCCTCTGTTGCTCACTGTCGTGAACCGTATGCGAACACCGGCCAGTCCGTCATATGCACTCAGATCTACTATGGAACATCCACTGGCAGATCCGCCACCGCACCAATCAGAGGACGTGGACGGATTGAAAGGTCCGGATACATTGCTTCGTGTCGCCAGGCCAGCCCCCTGACCGTGCACTCTTCGACTGACTTCACTCCAGCTTTGGCCGCAATCCGTGCTCACTGAAACGATGAGTGTATCATATGAATTACCGTTCCTGCGTGCATAGGCATGGTCAAAGCTGAGGCTAATGTTCTGATGGGTGAAGAAGTCGATGGCCGGGCTGATCAGGTGGTCCTTTCTTCGGGTAAGTCCACCCAGTGCATATTGATAGAGATCCATACGCGCCGCCTTGGTGGGTGTGCCCCCCGGACCGACGATCGACACCTGTTGCCAGCCGAGCCCGGGGACCTGATCGGGATTGTCAACGGTCCAATTCCCTAAACTGTCGGTCCCGTCGAAACCTTCCAGATAGGGAAGGGGCAGCCCGCCGCTTCTGAAGGCCGCAAACTCTGTAATGGAGTCTGTTCCGTTCGCATTGCTGACGATCAGCTGGACATCGTGCCAGGCATTTTGCGAGAGCTGGATCTGTGGACTTGCTGAGGTATCCGATGTGCCGTTGACATAGGTGACACTGGGCTGTACCTTCCACTTGTAGCGGTCCACCTGATACTGGCTTTGGCTTCTAAGACGGACCGTGTTCTGCGCACTGCAGGGAGATGCGATCGGAGCGATGGCCGCGATCGGTGGAAGAAGATCTCCGTCATAAGCCGGGCTTTCCCATACACCCCGGCCGTAGGTGCCCGCCCGGATCTTGTCGCTCAAGGGCTGGTACTCGAGATCGTTCACGACGACATTCGGCAAGCCTTGCATGTAGGGCATCCAGTCTGCCAGATCGTTGTTCCGATAATACACCCCGGCATCTGTTCCTACGTACACTCCGTCGTTGGCGGTGTCGGAGTAGAGTATGCAGTTCACAGGAAGGTTGGGCAGGCTGCCACTGATATTGGTCCAACTTCCGCCTCCATTGAACGATTCATAGACTTTTTGACCAGCGGAGTAACCCGAACGGGTAACCCATACATGCTGTTCATCTGCATCATCCACCGCAACTCCAGTGATGGTTCCGCTTCCGGGTACACTCGCTATCAAAGAAAAGTTCTGCGCACCGTTGGTCGAGCGGTACAAGAACTGACTGTTGCTGACCCGCGCGTACACATGGTCCGTATTTGCTCGTGGCACATAGAGCATTTGAATGTCGTCTCCTGTGAGCACACTGGATACCGCAGAGAAGTTCACTCCGGCATCAGTGGAGCGATATACACGGGTGTAGCCGATGTAGACCGTCGTGGAGGTCAAAGGATCGAGTTCGATGGGGGTGACCCAAGCGCCGTTGCCCATGGGAAGCACATTGCTGACGTCAAATGCCGCATTGAAGTTGTTTCCCCCGTTGGTGGACTTGCTGAAGTTGCCGTATTGGGAAGAGCCGTACATGGTGTTCGGATTCTGAAGGTCGATAGCGTTGTCCATGCCATCACCACCGAGCACCCGGGCAAAAGAATTGCCATTGATGCGCATATGGGTTGCTCCGGCCAGATACTTCACACTGTCGGCATCTGAGGTGGAGATCTTGTAATACTGCGTGATGTTCATGCCGTTCTGCAGCTCCTGCCAGCTCGACCCTCCGTTGGAAGTGCGGTAGAGACCGCCGTCCGAACAGGCAAAAAGATTGGACGTTCCGGGCTGGAAGTGCAGGCCGTGAATATCTGCATGAACGAATGGCCGGCCGCCGCCTCCGAACCAATGTGCGTTGAGGTTCCAGCTGCTACCTCCGTTGGCGGACTTCCAAATATTCACGCCTCCGGTGTACACTTCATTTCGGTTGTCGTGCGCCACTGCGATCGCCAGATCGTACCAGCCCTGACCGCCGCTGTCACTTCCGGATGTCGACCAGCCCAGAAGATTCGGAGAAGAGGATCGCTGGGTCCAGGTAGCTCCACCATCTGTCGACCGCCACAAGCCCAGAAACGAGTTGTTCGAGGCCGCAGCCAAACAATAGATGTAGTTGGTGTCTGCAGGGGTCGTGGCCAGTTCCATTCGCCGGGCGCCAGTGGGCAGACCCACCGTATTCGGATCCAGCATATTCCAGCTGTCTCCCCCATCATCGGATCGCCAGATCCGTGCACTTGGGTAAGTGGTCGCAAAGAGGATCTCTGGATTTCCTGACTTCTGGTGCAGAGATTGGAAGGAACCGCCTGCCACATTTGTCCAGTTGACTCCGCCGTCGAGTGTCTTGTATATACCGCTTCGCGTGGTGAGGACCAACTCTAAAGGGTTGTTCGTATTCAGC
>RFXV01000137.1 GCA_009921445.1 Flavobacteriia bacterium | reverse complement strand
ATGAGATCTTCATTAAAAGTGTTTCTGAAAGTCATGAGTAAGATCGGACTGATCATCCAGCGCGAGTATTTGAGTCGCGTCAAGAAAAGGAGCTTCGTGCTCATGACCCTCTTGGGGCCTCTGCTGATCTCAGCTTTGGGCATCCTCCCCGCCTACTTCGCCTCTCTTCCAGCTGAAGAACGAAGTGTCATGGTCCTCGATCCGGCCAACCTGCTTGGCGGATCCAAAGGGACGGAGCAGATCCAGTTAAAATACCTCGGACCGCCCGAAGACTACACCATAGAGGAAGCCAAAGAGATGTTTCTTCTTACCGAAGACCATGCTCTGTTGTACATCCCAACAGGAAGCGGCTACGATCCCGATTTCATGGCCCAGAACTGCGTGATCTACGGGCAGGGCGATGTGGCTTTGAGTGTGCAGAATTACCTCAAAGATCAGATCCGCTCGCGGATACAGAATGCCAAACTGCGCAGCGAAGGAGTCGACCCGGATGTGATCGCACAGACCAAAACACAGGTGAATCTGAGGAGTTTTGACCTGAAGGAGGGCGGAGACATCGCCGAATCTGTGGTCGAAGTCAAGATGATGATCGGTCTTTTCTTCGCCTTCTTCATGTACATGTTCATGTTCCTGTTTGGCTCTCAGGTCATGATGGGGGTTCTCGAAGAGAAGGGAAGCCGAATTGTTGAGGTGATCGTCTCCTCGGTTCGGCCCTTTCAATTGATGATGGGTAAGATCACGGGGATCGGCCTTGTGGGACTCACACAATTCCTGATCTGGGTCGTGCTGTCCACGGTGATCTACAGTGTCTTTGCCAATGTCTATCTGGCCGATAAGATGGAGGCGCTGACCGCGGTGGAACAGGTGGATCAGGAAATGATCGAGCAGGCTGCTGAAGGAGGATTCGCTCGTGTCAAGGCCGTTGTGGATGGACTGAATCTCCCGCTCTTGCTTGGAAGCTTTTTATTTTATTTTCTGGGGGGCTATCTCTTTTATGCCGCTCTTTTCGCCGCTATCGGGTCTGCAGTGGAAAGTCAGTCCGATGCCCAGCAGTTCATGTTTCCCGTTACCATCCCCATTATCCTCAGCATCATTGTAGCGGCACAGGTGGCTGAAAATCCAGACGGTCCATTGGCTTTTTGGTTCAGCATGGTCCCGTTCACCTCGCCCATCATCATGGTAGCGCGTATTCCGTTCGGCGTGGAAGTCTGGGAACTGATCCTCTCTGTGATCCTACTCATCGGCGGTTCGCTGGGAACGGTCTGGGTCGCGGGTCGCATCTACCGTACAGGCATTCTGATGTACGGTCAGAAAGTCAACTGGGTCACCCTTTGGAAGTGGCTCAGACACTGACCTTCTCCTGCCCATGAGGGTCTTGAGGATTCTTCCCTCAGGAAGTATCTTTCTGTCCGAATCAATCAATCATGCCAAGTATACTGATCGCTGAAGATGAGGCCGCCATTCGAAGGGTCCTGAAGAACATCCTCCGGGAGGAGAACGGCAAATGGACGATCGAAGAAGTGGAAGATGGGGCGCAGGCCATTGCCCAATGTGAAAAGGAATGGGACCTGCTCTTGTGCGATATCAAGATGCCTCAGAAAGACGGAACGGAGGTGCTCAAGCATTATCAGGAACACAGCCCGAATACATCCGTAGTGATGATCTCTGGCCACGGAGATATCGAACTTGCAGTGGACTGTATGAGGCAGGGTGCGTACGACTTCATCTCCAAACCGCCCGACCTGAACAGGTTGTTGCAAACCGTGCGCCATGCCCTGGATCGCCAGCAACTTCAGGATCAGGTCCGCCGACTGAAGAAAAAAGTATCCAGAAAATACCGAATGATCGGCTCATCCAAACCCTTGGAGAAGGTGCGTGAGATCATGGAGAAAGCAGCGCCCACAGATGCGCGGGTGCTCATCACAGGGCCCAATGGAACGGGAAAAGAACTGGTGGCGCATGGACTGCACGAACAAAGCGCCCGCGCCAAAGGACCGTTTGTCGAGGTGAACTGCGCAGCCATTCCCTCAGAGCTGATCGAAAGCGAACTCTTTGGGCACAAGAAAGGCGCCTTCACATCCGCGGTCAAGGACCGGAAAGGAAAGTTCGAGACAGCGGAAGGCGGCACTTTGTTCCTCGATGAGATCGGAGACATGAGCCTGAGCGCCCAGGCCAAAGTGCTTCGCGCGCTGCAGGAATCGCGGGTCACCCCAGTGGGATCCGATAAGGATGTTCAGGTGAACGTCCGTGTGCTCGCCGCGACCAACAAGGATCTCGAACTGGAGATCAAGGAAGGGCGCTTTCGGGAAGACCTCTACCACCGGCTGAGTGTGATCAATATTCAGGTACCGGCATTGGATGAACGCAAAGAGGATATTCCCGAGCTCGTGTCGCATTTTCTCCAGCAGATCTCTGAAGAACAAGGGATGAGCGGCAGATCTTTCGCGGATCAGGCCATCGTGGAACTGCAAAAACTCAATTACAGCGGAAACATCCGGCAGCTCCGAAACCTGGTGGAGCGACTGATGATCCTCGGGCAGGAAAAGATCAGCGCAGACGATGTCAGGCAGTTTGCCTGAACGAAGAGCGGATCTATCTCTGCTTCTTCAATACGGCGAGGATGATCACCGTCAGACAGATCATGGCGACTATTTGGACCATCATTCGTTCGGGCTTAAAGCGTGGTCGAGCGCCTCGTCGTAGATGCTCCTGTACTGAGCGGCTTCGCCCCAGTCCACATCATCGATCCGCACACTCCCTTTGGTGACATGACCGAGCAGTTCAAATTCCACCCCATTGGGCATCATCAGGTCGATGAAGCGATCTTCCATCTCTGAGGAGACACTGACGACGATCCGGCTCTGGGATTCTCCAAAAAGCCAGGCATCTGCGCGGATGGAAGCATCCGTGGTCACATCAAAGCCCAATCCGGAGTGCATCGCTTTTTCCATAAGGGCAACGAACAGACCGCCCTCGCTCACATCATGTGCCGATCGCAGCACGCCCTCCTGGATCAGTGTTCGGATGATCTCCTGATTGGAGAACTCCTCCTCCAGATCGAAATGAGGAACCGGAGACGCCTCCACTCCGTGAATGTGCACGAGGTACTGAGAGGAGGAAATGTCATTGTGGCTTTCGCCGATCAAATAGATGAGGTCTCCCTTCTGCTTGAAGGGTATACTCGTGACGTGTTCCTTGCTTTCCACAATACCGATCATGCCAATGGTCGGGGTGGGGAAAACAGGTTCTGTGCCCTCCTTGAGGACTGTCTGGTTGTAGAAGCTCACATTGCCGCCGGTAACCGGTGTCTTGAACCGCTCGCAAGCCGCGCCCATTCCTTTGATGGCGCCCACAAATTGCCAATAGACCTCTGGATTGTAAGGGTTGCCGAAGTTCAGGCAGTTGGTGATGGCAGAGGGCACTCCCCCACTGCAGCTGATGTTCCGCGCAGCCTCGGAGACAGCGATCATGGCGCCAACCTCCGGATCGGCGTGCACATAGCGCGCATTGCAGTCTACACTCATGGCCAGGGCGCGATCTGTCCCTTTGATGTTGACAATGGCCGCATCGGTCTGGTGGTTGGTGCTCATATTGACCGTTCCCACCATGGAGTCGTATTGCTCGTAGATCCTCTTCTTGGATGCGATGTTCGGAAGGGCCATCATTCTGCGGCCCACCTCCTGAAGATCGTTCGGAACCGGCACAGAGGAAATATCGAATTGCTGATATTCCTTGTGGTAGGCCGGGGCGTGGAATTCTCTGTGATAGACCGGGGCGCCTCCTCCGAGCACCAGACTTTCAGCGGGAACCTCAGCGATGAGTTCACCGTGCCAGAAATACTCGATCACTCCTTCGTCCTGCACCTCACCGATCGGAACACAATGAATGTCCCACTTGTCGAAGATCGCCTCGACTTCCTGTTCTCTTCCCTTCTTGACCACGGCCAGCATCCGCTCCTGAGACTCGCTCAGAAGGATCTCCCAGGGCTTCATATCGGACTGCCGCATGGGCACCTTGTCCAAATGGATCTTCATTCCCACTCCACCTGCAGCACTCATTTCTGATGTGGAACAGGTAATGCCCGCAGCGCCCATGTCCTGCATGCCGATCAGCGCATCGGTCTCTGCCAGTTCCATACTGGCTTCGAGGAGCAATTTCTCTTGAAAGGGATCACCCACCTGGACGGCGGGAATATCGTTGGCACTGTCTTCTGAAAGGTCTTTTGAAGCGAAAGAAGCACCGTGTATGCCGTCCTTTCCCGTGGAAGATCCGATGATGTATACCGGGTTTCCAGCACCCGCAGCCGTTGCACGGATCATTTTGCCGGTTTCCAGTATGCCCGCAGAGAAGGCATTCACCAATGGATTCTGGCTGTAGCATTCATCGAAATAGGCCTCTCCGCCCACAACCGGAACACCGAAGGAATTTCCATAATGACCGATCCCCTTGACCACACCATCTACGAGCCATTGGGTGCGCTTCTCCTCAGGCCGTCCAAAACGCAGGGAATTCATCTGTGCAATGGGCCGTGCACCCATGGTGAAGATGTCGCGGTTGATC
>RFXV01000136.1 GCA_009921445.1 Flavobacteriia bacterium | reverse complement strand
GCTTCTGGCAGGTCTGGAAAAAACAATTCTTTATGAAGAACTCTGTATCTGTACCGCCCTTTCCACACACCGTGAATGATCGCGCCCAGTGGAATGGCGGCGAGTGCAAGCGCCAGCTGCCCGACGAATCGCCTGCGCTCCGGGAATCCATTTTCGCCGCCTTGAACCGCACGGGCCAGCCATTGGATCACCCGCATCAGGTCTTCGAAAAGCAAGGGCAATGTGATCAGCGTTTTAGGTATATAAATGAGGATGGAAGCTGTGATGACCCAGCCCACCATGTGCATGGCATCCGTTCGGCCATTCTTTCTTGCCCAAAACATCAAAAAAGCGATGCTCGTCCAGACCAGAACCGTACTTGCCCACCAGATCCATTTCGACCAGGGAAGCGTTCTCGGGACGGATTGCAAAACGCTGGCTGCATAGACATCCAGAAGAGCGATCAGTAGGAGAAAGAGAAAGGGCATCAAAAATCTTTAAAGCGCAAATATCCAACTTGCTTCTGCTGCAAAAGTTTCCCGATCGGGAACATCCTCAACAAAAGCGCAAATTTGCGGCATGCATGTTTTGATCGTGTACCGCGGAAAAATTCCTGTAACGCTCTACGGCACAGCGCGATATTTGGTACGAAGGGCGCGAACTGGTTCGCGCAGGCCATCTGGTCAGCTATCTCGTCAAAGAAGGTTCTCAGTGCGATTTTGGTCGGGTGATTCCTTTCGATCCGGAAAAACCAGTGGCCGATCAAATACCGGAAGGCATCGACATCGTTCATTTCCACGACGAACACCCGGGTATGGACGCCATCTCCACGCCTTATTTGTTCACTCTGCACGGAAACAAGAATGTTCAAAAGCCTCTTCCGCTGAACACGGTCTTCATTTCCGCTGACCATGCAAGTCGTTTTGGCTCCACGCATTATGTATACAATGGCATGGACTGGGACGACTACGGACCTGTAGACTGGAAGCTGGAACGGTCCTATTTCCACTTCCTGGGCAATGCTGCCTGGCGATTGAAGAACGTGAAGGGAGCGATCCGAACCGTGACCTCGACTGAAAGAGAAAGGATAGATGTCCTTGGCGGGGTTCGATTCAATTTTGAGATGGGGCTTCGTTTCACCTGGACACCGCGCGCCCGGTTTCACGGAATGGTGGGCGGAGAAGAAAAATACACTTTGCTGAACGGCTCCAAGGGACTTGTTTTCCCGGTTCGATGGCACGAACCCATGGGCCTTGCGATCATCGAGAGCTTGTATTTCGGCTGCCCTGTATTCGGAACGCCCTACGGTTCTCTGCCTGAAATAGTGAGCGAGGAGTTTGGCGTTCTTTCTCATCGGCGCTCGGTGCTTACCGAAGCCATCGAAAACGTTGATGATTTTGACCGGAAAAGATGCCATGAATACGCCAGAGACACCTACTCAAGCAAGGTCATGACCGACTCCTATATCCGCTATTTTGAAAAGATCCTGAATGGGGACACCGTACACGAGGAGCAACCGATCCTTCAAAAAGTGCAATCCACAAAATTTCTGCCCTGGGAAGACTGACTGAGTGGCTCACCAAAGGCCAGCTGTACCCGTTTTATATGGAAAAAGGCATCCCTTTCGAGATGCCTTTGAAATAGATCTAACGCTTTAGTCCTTACGAGCCACAGGCTTCGCAATCGTCCGGGTTGTCCAGACTGCACGCGATCGTTTCTTCATCGCTATAGCTCTTTTTCACCGCTTCGGCCATGGTCTTGGCATTCAATTCTGCTGTCGACTCCTCGAAACTCGCCATGTTCTCTGCCTGCTTGGCTTCTGCCGCGGCTTCTTTCTCCTTGCCTGCCTCATCAGTTGCCACGACCGGTGTCACCTGACTTTTGGCTTGCTTTTCCACGGTGAACTTGATCGCGTCCGTCGCGCTCTTCGTTCGGAGATAATACAGCCCTGTCTTCAGCCCCGCTTCCCAGGCATACATGTGCATACTGGTCAGTTTCCCTTTGTTGGGCGACTGCATGAACAGATTCATGCTTTGGCTCTGATCGATGAACATGCCTCTGTCGGCTGCCATATCGATGATGTCCTTCATGCCCAGTTCCCATACGGTTTTGTACAGCTCTTTGATGTTGGCTGGAATGCCCTCGATCTGCTGAATAGAGCCGTTGTGCCGCATGATCTCATTCTTGAGATCCTCGTTCCAAAGCCCGAGGTCCACGAGGTCCATCAATAGATGCTTGTTGACCACGATGAACTCTCCGCTCAAGACCTTGCGCGTGTATATATTGCTGGTGTACGGCTCAAAGCACTCATTGTTGCCCAGGATCTGAGAAGTGGATGCCGTGGGCATGGGCGCTACGAGCAAAGAGTTGCGTACTCCGTGTTCCAATACCTCTTTGCGCAGTCCTTCCCAATCCCAGCGGCCGCTCAGTTGCTTGGCGTCCACACCCCACATATCGAATTGGAACTGCCCCTCGCTCATCGGGCTTCCATTGTAAGTCTCATACGCTCCGTCTGCCTTGGCTTCTTCTACCGAAGCCTTGACAGCCGCGAAGTAGATGGTCTCAAAGATGTCCTTGTTGAGCTCCTTGGCCTCATCGGAGGTGAACGGCATGCGGAGTTTGATGAAGGCGTCGGCCAGTCCCTGAACACCCAGTCCGATCGGACGGTGCCTCATGTTGCTGTTCCTCGCCTCTTTGACCGGATAATAATTCCTATCAATGATGCGGTTCAGATTGCGTGTCGCCTTCATGGTGACCGCAAACAGCTTTTCATGATCGAATTTTCCGTCCTCCACGAACATGGGAAGGGCGATGCTGGCGAGGTTGCAGACTGCTATCTCATCCGGCGCACTGTATTCCATGATCTCGGTGCAGAGATTGGACGAGCGAATGGTTCCCAGATTCTTCTGATTGCTCTTGATGTTGGCGGCGTCCTTGTAGAGCATGTAGGGCGTTCCGGTTTCGATCTGTGCCTCAAGTACCTTCAGCCATAGTTCACGGGCCATGATGGTCTTTCTGCCCTTGCCTTCCTGCTCGTATTGGGTGTACAGCGCCTCGAATTCTGGGCCGTAACTGTCGTAAAGACCCGGACATTCGTTGGGGCACATCAGCGTCCACTCCTTGTCTTCTTTTACGCGCTTCATGAACAGGTCGGGCACCCACAGAGCATAGAAAAGATCGCGTGCGCGCATTTCCTCTTTCCCGTGGTTCTTCTTCAGGTCCAGGAAATCGAAAATGTCTGCATGCCACGGTTCCATGTAAACGGCAAAGCTTCCCTTGCGCTTGCCACCCCCCTGGTCGACATAGCGAGCCGTATCGTTGAAAACGCGCAGCATGGGGACGATCCCGTTGGATGTGCCATTCGTTCCCCTGATGTACGAACCTGTTGCACGTACATTGTGAACGCTGAGTCCGATCCCGCCTGCCGACTGGCTGATCTTGGCACACTGCTTCAGCGTGTCATAGATCCCGTCGATGCTGTCGTCGCTCATGGTCAACAAGAAGCAACTGGACATCTGTGGCTTGGGGGTTCCTGAATTGAAAAGCGTGGGCGTTGCGTGCGTGAAATACTTTTTGGACATCAGATCATAGGTCTCCAATGCCGCCTCAATGTCTTCTTTGTGTATGCCCAGAGATACGCGCATCAGCATCTGCTGAGGACGTTCAACGATCTTGCCGTTGGTGCGCAGCAGGTAGGAGCGTTCGAGGGTCTTGAATCCAAAGTAGTCGTAGCCGAAGTCCCGGTCATAAATGATGCTGCTGTCGATCAGAGGCGCATTGGCTTTGATGACCTCCATCACATCGTCTGCGATCAAGGGTGACGCCAGGCCGGTCTTCGGGTTGACGTACTCATGAAGCATCGTCATGGTCTCCGAGAAGGACTTGTTGGTGTTCTTGTGCAGATTCGAAACCGCGATCCTGGCAGCGAGTTGCGCATAATCCGGGTGCCGAACCGTCATGCTCGCCGCCACCTCAGCCGCCAGGCTGTCCAGTTCAGAAGTGGTCACTCCTTCGTAGATCCCTTCGATGACCTTCATGGCCACCGCCGTGGGATCCACCAATTCGCTCAGCCCGTAACACAGTTTGTGGATGCGCGATGTGATCTTGTCGAACTTGACCGCTTCCTCCCGACCGTCTCTCTTAACTACATTCATAAGTACTGTTTTTTCAGATGGTTCTTCCTAGAATTCGTCGCTGAAACCGAACACGTCTTCCTGCTCGCTCTTTTCCTCTTCGGTGGTTTTGACACCCGCTTTTCTGTACTCGGCCACGCGCCCTTCGAAGAAATTCGTCTTGCGCTGCAGGGAGATCATGTCCATGAAGTCAAATGGATTGGACGCGTTGTATTCCTTTGAGCAGCCCAGTTCGGTCAGCAGTCGGTCTGCAACAAATTCCAAATACTGCGTCATCAGGTCGGAATTCATTCCGATCAGGCGCACAGGCAATGACTCCGTGATG
The DNA here is from genome assembly GCA_009921445.1 of Flavobacteriia bacterium. Classification (GTDB taxonomy): domain Bacteria; phylum Bacteroidota; class Bacteroidia; order Flavobacteriales; family Schleiferiaceae; genus RFXV01. The sequence continues at coordinate 155 of RFXV01000136.1, read as the reverse complement.
AATTCCCGCTCGATGTCGAGTGCCTCTACAATGATCTGTTTGATGCGCTCTTCCGGCACCTTGTTGATCAGGTGATTGTTGTGCAGGTGGCAGGCAAAATCACAGTGCATGCCTTCGTCTCTGCTGATCAGCTCATTGGAAAAAGTGAGGCCCGG
>RFXV01000135.1 GCA_009921445.1 Flavobacteriia bacterium | reverse complement strand
GCTGCTACCAACTGGTTTGTGCTCAGTGAAATCGCCGGTAAGCAGAATGTTAAACTATATCCTGAATCATTGGTTGAATGGTCCACCGCCAATCTGCCAATGGACAACGTCCCCAATCGTCTGCAGTGGGCCTGGTTGTCTACCAAGCAATGGCTTGTTGCAAAGTTTGACTAGAAATCACATATGCACCTGATTCTCGTTTTGGGTACCACTCTTCAGGGTGTTCCTGAAGCTCGGTGTCTGAAAGTTTCTTCAATTCTGAACATTTTATCTCTACGAAAGGAAACCATGATCCGCCGAAACATTACACGTCATTACTTTTACATCGGACTCGCTCTCCTGTTACTTCTCGTACACTGGGGGTCCCCTCTCGTTGCCGCAGGCAAACCGGAACGCATTACGGTCGATTACGCCTACTACAACCCAGTCAGCCTACTGCTTCGAGACAAGAAGTGGCTAGAAGAGGAGTTTGCTGCAGATGGCATCCAGATTCGCTGGGTACAGTCCCTCGGGTCCAACAAGGCCCTCGAATTCCTCAACAGCCGGAGCGTTGATTTTGGCTCAACAGCTGGAGCTGCTGCGTTGCTAGGGCGCATTAACGGCAATCCCGTCAAGTCGATCTATGTCTATTCCAAGCCCGAATGGACTGCGCTGGTGACCGCCAAGGATTCCGGAATCCAGACGGTTGCCGATCTTAAGGGCAAGCGAGTCGCTGCCACACGGGGTACAGACCCACACATCTTCCTGATCCGCGCTCTGGCTGATCATGGGCTCACTGAAAAGGATCTCCGTGTGGTGCTGCTACAACACCAGGATGGACGGATGGCCCTAGAGAATGGCGACGTGGACGCCTGGGCGGGTCTTGACCCAATGATGGCCCAGTCCGAACTCAACAAGACCGTTCGGTTGTTCTACCGCAACGCGGATTTGAATACCCTCGGTATTCTCAACACTCGTGAAGAATTTGCCGAGGAGCATCCCGATCTGGTCGAACGAGTCCTGCAGGTCTACGAGCGTGCTCGTAACTATGCGCTGGCCCACCCCGAGGAACTGCGCCGGATCTTTGCTCTGCAGGCCAAGCAAACCGAAGCCGTTGCAGCTCTGCAACTCGGTGAACGCACGGATCTCTCGTCAGCGGCCCTGGATGCTCCCAAGCGCAAGACAATCGTTGAAGCTGGTCTGGCCCTGCAACAAGCCGGAGTGATTCCAGCCAATGTCAATGTCATCGCCAGCGCCGATGAACTGATCGACACTTCCTTCACTGCCAAGCTGGGGATTCAATGAGTCGAGAAAGCACACTGGATCGACCACTGCCCAACTCGCAGCTGGAGCGGCAGAACGATGCCCTCGCTCCCCCCTCCATCAACCAGTGGAAGCGGACCGGAGAAACCTGGTTGGTGGGACTGTTACTGCCGGCCACTCTTGCTCTGGGCTGGGAAATCTCCGTGGCCCAGGGTTGGTCTGATGACAGATTGCTACCGACGGTCAGCACGATCCTAGTCGCACTTTGGGAACTGTTTCAATCCGGAGAATTGCTGACCCATGTTGCCAACACGCTTCAGCGTGTCCTGCTGGGCTTCGTGTTTGGCACCCTGGCTGGAACCGTGCTGGGTTCTCTATCCGGTTACTGGCCGCTCGTCCGGCGGTTGCTGGATCCGACCCTGCAGGCCCTGCGCAGCATCCCCTCGATTGCCTGGGTGCCGATGTTCATCCTCTGGTTCGGTATTTTTGAAACCTCCAAGGTGGTGCTGATCGCCGTGGGGGTATTCTTTCCGATCTACCTGTCCCTGTCCGATGCCCTGCGGAACGTCGATCGTAAGCTCGTGGAGGTGGGCCAAAGCTTTCGCTTCCGGCACCACGAGTTGATCCTGCGCATCCTGCTACCTGCGACTCTGCCGACCTATCTCGTCTCTCTGCGTACTGGGCTGGGGCTAGGCTGGATGTTCGTAGTCGCTGCAGAGTTCATGGGGGCAGAATATGGCCTCGGCTACCTGCTGATCGATGGCCAGCAAACCGGTCGTCCGGCAGTGATCCTCGGGGCGATCGTGGCCTTTGCGCTGCTGGGCAAGCTGACCGACTGGTTCCTGGCAATCCTGGCCAGACGTTGGCTACGTTGGCAGGATGGCTTTCAATCCGGGGTGGAACATGCTTGAAATCCGTAAGATCCAGAAACGCTACCCGAACGACTTCCTGGCACTGGCTGATTTCTCCCTTTCGGTGAAGCAGGGTGAAATCCTGGTCATCGTCGGTGGTTCGGGTTGTGGCAAGAGTACCCTGCTGCGCCTGATTGCCGGTCTGGATCAGCCAACGGCAGGCTCCATCTCGCTGGATGGGACCCCGGTTCTTGGACCACGTCCGGAGATTGGCGTAGTCTTTCAGGAACCGCGGTTGATGCCCTGGTTGACGATTGCCAAGAATGTCGCCTTCGGCATTCGGCACCTACCCGCCGAGGAACAGCGTCAGCGAGTTGCACAGGTCCTGAAGCGGGTTGGTCTCTCCAGTCTGGCGGAGCGTTGGCCCAAGGAACTCTCCGGAGGCCAGGCCCAGCGTGTGGCCCTAGCCCGGGCTCTGGTCGGTCAACCAGAGGTCTTGCTAATGGATGAACCCTACTCGGCGCTGGATGCCCTGACCCGTCATGATCTCCAGGAACACCTCCTGAGTCTTTGGGTGGACCAGCAACCCACACTGATCCTAGTGACCCACGATATCGAAGAAGCCCTCTTCCTGGCCGATCAGGTAGTGGTGCTGCAATCTCAACCAGGGCGGGTGAAGTCTTCCTTTCCCATCCACCTGGAACGTCCCCGTCAACGAGAGGATACCCTGTTCCTACAGTGGCGCAGTCGCTTGCTCAAGGAACTGGACCACGCCAACCGGGTCTCGGAAACGAGCTCCGGGCCAGTAACTCGTCAACACCAGACAACCGCTGTTGGATAATTCCAGCAGGGTTGCTTTTCCAATTCTATCTCTAGCTGGAATGAACCATATGGACGCACAAGCACTCCGAACGATGCAGGCTCCCCTCAAGGAACGCTATAAGGAGCAACCCCAGGCCGCCCTGATCACTCTGCGGGCTCAGGGCACTCTGGGTGAAGGCATTGCCTGTAGGGTAGAAACCGGTCGGGCTCTCGTCGAGGCGGGACTGCATCCAGCCACAGGAGGTTCTGGCCTGCAGGCCTGTTCGGGAGACATGCTACTCGAAGCGCTGGTCGCCTGTGCCGGAGTCACCTTGCGGGCCGTGGCGACCGCCATCGACTTTCAGCTGCAGGGCGGTAGCGTTGCTGCAGAGGGCGATCTCGATTTTCGTGGGACACTGGGGGTGACCAAGGAGGCCCTAGTCGGCTTTCGGGAAATCCGTCTGCGCTTCGAACTCGAAACCACCGAACCCCAGGAGCGCATCGATTCTTTGGTCAAGCTGACCGAACGCTACTGTGTAGTGTTTCAGACACTGGCTCAACCACCCCAGTTGAGCCTGGTCGTGCAGCCATTGGCAGATGCCTGAGGTCTAGGTTTTTCCTACATGAGCAGTGAGGGAAGGAGGTCTTTATGAAATTCGCCGAACTCCTCATCGAGCCTGTGAGCCAGTGAAAACTGTTCCTTTGAATGGTTCAGTGAAAGTTGCTCACCAAGCAGAACTGATCTATGATCGGTCGTTTGATCCTTCAATTATTTTCTATAAAAGCTGCTATGAAATTCTGTACTTTTTTCTCTGCCTTGCTGCTGTTGTTAGCCAACATTGCCCTGGCTAATCCGATCCCCAACTGGAAGCCGTTGCTCTCGGCTAATGAGTTGGGCCAACTGCTTCAGGAACATTCCACAGCAATCACTGTTATTGATATCCGTCCGCCAAACGCTCCAGATCCAGATAGTTCCTACAATGCGGGTCACATCCCCGGTGCGCTCTCTTCGCCCTACGGCAACTGGCGTGGACCGGCTGAAAATCCGGGGAAGGTTCTCCCACAAACCCAACTGACCGCACTCGTCCAGGGGCTTGGTTTGAATGCAGAAACCCCGACCGTGGTCCTGCACAAAGGAGATTCCTACAGTGACTTCGGTGCAGCGGCTCGTGTCTACTGGACCCTCAAGACCGCAGGACTGCAACAGTTGGCTGTTGTTGACGGTGGTTTCCTGGCCTGGAAACAAGCAGGACTGCCCATCTCCAAGGATACCGCCACAGTGACTCCCAGCAGCTATCCAGCCACGATTCAAGCCGACTGGCTGGCCTCCACAAGTGACGTGGAACAGCAACTCAATCGCTCGAACACCAAGTTACTTGATGCTCGCCCAGCAGATTTCTTCGGTGGTGAGAAATGGCACGGTGCTGCTGCTAAGCCCGGCACAATCGCAGGAGCCGAGGACTTCGACAACAAACAGTGGTTCCGTTCCGGAGGACCCCTGCTCGAAACCCCAGAACGACTGCAGACCCTGGCCCAGCAAAATGACCTGACCCAAGCAGAAGTCACCGTCTCTTTCTGCAACACAGGACACTGGGCCGCCACCAACTGGTTCGTGCTGAGCGAAGTGGTTGGCCAGCCAGGTGTCAAGCTCTACCCGGAGTCAATGGTCGAGTGGTCTGCTGCTGGCCTGCCAATGGACAACGTGCCAGGACGCCTCAAGTGGGCC
>RFXV01000134.1 GCA_009921445.1 Flavobacteriia bacterium | reverse complement strand
GTTCGGGGAAGCCGCATCGCGGATCAAAAGGTCCACCATAGGGCCCCACTGAGCTGCCCAGCCAGGCTCATATTGCTCCATAAAGGCCGCCGCATGGATGAAATAGCCCCAGTGGAAATGGTGGTCGTTGATGTTTCCATCTTGTCCGTGTCCTGCGGGGTAGCCCAGCAGCGCCGTCCAGGGAGCATGATAATAAAAAAGAAAGGCCACTTCGCCAGATTGCGCTTTTAGCCAGTCTTCCAAACGCGCCTTCACTGTGTTTTTCAATTTGTTGAACGCAACCGTATCTCCGTTGAATTCAGCTATTCTCGCTGTCTGGATCAAACGGTTCATCTCCTGCCCTTCGTTGTATGAGTCTGTCCAGGGGTTCAGTTGATCGTCCTCCAATGCATCGATCTTCTGAGCCATGAGGGCCGGATCGAATGTTGGACTGTACTGCGGAACATTAGGAAGTGTGGGAAGGATGCCGTGGAAGGTGTTCTCCACACTGAAGGCGTTGACGCCTGCCACTTTTAGTTCCCCACGCACCGTGGGATATGAGTGTTGCAAATAGCTCAAAGGAGCAGATAGGTTGTCCCACTGATGCGGGAGCAGACCCAGAAGCATCAAGGTGTCGGAACCCTCTTTTACCTCAACATCCACATTGAAATCCGTGGTCAATATGGCTGTCGATGCATCGTAATTCCAGTCTGCTCGGGTGTTCGTAGGAAACACATAGTCAGAGATGATGTGTATTGATTTCCACTCTGTTGCCAGCTGCTGCCCGTCGGCGCATACACAGCAAAGTCCGCCCCATTGCGCGCATCCTCCACGATCAGCACTTCACCACTGATGGTCACATTCCCCTGATCTACCGTCACACTGGCCAGCGAAGACGCATCCTTCTCAAAGTAGATAAAGGGCATCCCGATGCCCGTAGTAGCCTGAAATTGCTTTCCCGAAGCAGACCAATCCATGGTCACCGTCCAGTCTGTGTGATCCGACACATTCGCCTGCGATGCATTCAGACCACTCACACCAACAACAACGGGCAGAATATTGTCTATCGGACCCCAGGGAATGTAACTCACCACCAGTCCTTCATTCACCGACTTCATCGTGAAAGGATAGTTGAACAGGTTGTCGGTGTGCGGATTCTTTACCTGGGCAGACCACCAGTCGTTGGTCGGTATCGGCTTATTGGCTGCCGCACCCGTAACAAAAGGAGTTCCCGATGGATACCCGTTCCTTCCCGCAGCATCCACGCCTGGAAAAACCGTAGTATAACTGCCCGATCCAACAGGAACGAATTGCCCGAACATTGGGCTGGCGAAAACTAATGAGCATACTAGAAAACGAAAGAAAAACGCTTTTTTCATGGGTCTTATAGTCATTTCTACCATAAGCCAAAGGTACGCTATAGCTTTCTGACCCCTCTTTGTTCAGAGCAAGCGCAGATACTTTCCTGAACAACTATTGATATCCTGCGTCTGCAGAGAGGTCTGAACCTTGTGCGGCCAGAACAGCCAATTGGTCACAACGCTCGTTTTCCGCGTGCCCGCTGTGGCCCTTGATCCAGTGGAATTGCACTTGGTGCTTTCGATACACCTTCAAAAACCGTTTCCATAGGTCCGGATTCAGTCTTTTTGCGAAACTCTTCTTTTCCCAGCCAAAGACCCACCCCTTTGAAACTGCGTCCACCACATATTTAGAATCCGAGGTGATGTGGACCATTTGCCCAGGTTCCCTTATGGCTTCCAAAGCAACGATCACGGCCAAAAGCTCCATCCTATTGTTGGTGGTACGCTGGAATCCGGCAGAAAGCTCTTTGTAGTGTTTCCCCGAACGAAGAATGGCTCCATAACCACCCGGTCCTGGGTTACCCAGCGATGATCCATCCGTGAATATCTCGATCATTATTCGTCTGATCCGAGATCGGTCAGCACCCATTCAATGACTGAAGGAAAGTGCCTGTGTTCCAATTCTTGGACTTTGCCCGCCACCTCTTCGGCCGTGTCGTCCGGGTCGATCTCCACACTGTCCTGAAATACGACCTCTCCCTCATCGTATTCCTCTGTGACATAATGAATGGTGATGCCGGTTTCCTCCTCTTCGTTTTCCACCACCGCACGATGGACATTCATTCCATACATGCCTTCACCACCGTAATCGGGCAGAAGGGCCGGGTGAATGTTCAGGATCTTGTTTTCAAATCGCTGAACGATATCGACCGGGAGTTTCCAAAGGAATCCTGCCAGTACAACGAAGTCGATTTTGTGGCTTTCAAGTCGTTCCAAGACAGTTCCTGACTCCATTTGATCCCGGTCAAAGACCACAACTGGTACACCATATAGTCTGGCGCGGTCAATGATCCCGGCTGAACGCTTGTTGGTCAGAACCAGATGGACGCGTGCTACTTCGCTTTCCTCAAAGTACTTGAGAATGTTCTGAGCGTTGGTCCCGGAGCCGGATCCGAAAATGGCTACACGATACATGCCGTGTCTTCAGTTCAACTTCTTAGGTGGTTCAAAAGTAGCCAATTGAAGGGCACCAAACGTATTGTTGGGTATGTGCCTTTTATCTTTCTTTGCAGCTGAAACAATCAAAAAGACCCATCATGTCTGAAATCGCTTCAAGAGTTAAAGCCATCATCGTTGACAAACTCGGTGTGGACGAGAACGAAGTGACCCTGGAGGCCAGTTTCACCAACGATCTTGGCGCAGACTCCTTGGATACAGTAGAACTCATCATGGAGTTCGAAAAGGAATTCGACATTCAGATTCCAGACGACCAGGCGGAAAATATCGCCACGGTCGGTCAGGCCACCTCTTATATCGAGGAAGCCACTAAGTAATATGCAGCTTAAGCGGGCGGTCATAACCGGCCTCGGGGTGGTCAGCCCCGTGGGCAATTCCGTAGAGGAATACTGGAAAAGTCATCAGCAGGGCCAGAGCGGTGCTGCTGAGATCACGCTCTTTGATGCGGAAAAGTTCAAGACGCGATTTGCTTGCGAGGTAAAGGGGTTCGATCCTCTGGAATACCTCGATAGGAAGGAAGCGCGAAAAATGGACCGATTCGCTCAGTTCGCCATTGCCTCAGCCGATCAAGCCATTGCTGATTCTGGTTTCAAGGAGTCAGGAACAGACCTGGATGAAGTAGGGGTGATCTGGGGGGCAGGAATAGGAGGTATGGACACCTTCTTTTCAGAAGCCATCAATCTCAGAGAGAACGATTACAACCCCAGGTTCAGTCCGTTCTTCATCCCTAAGGTCATTACGGATATTGCCCCTGGCCACATCAGTATACGCCACGGCTTCCGAGGAATGAATTTCGCCACTGTTTCTGCTTGTGCCTCCTCGACCAACTCACTGATCGACGCGCTGAACTATATCCGCCTAGGTAAAGCAGAGGTTATTGTGGCCGGGGGTTCTGAAGCCTGTGTGGCGCCCTCAGGCGTGGGTGGATTCAATGCCATGCATGCGCTGAGTGTTCGAAACGACGACCCCAAAACGGCTTCACGACCCTTCGACAAAGACAGGGATGGCTTCGTTCTCGGCGAGGGCGGTGCCTGTTTGATCGTAGAAGAGCTTGAACACGCTTTGGCCCGGGGAGCCAAGATCTATGCGGAATTGGCTGGCGGCGGTCTATCTGCGGATGCGCACCATTTGACAGCCCCTCATCCAGAAGGATTGGGCGCTGAAAAAGTCATGGAGCGTGTGCTGTCAGATGCTGGGGTAGCTCCTGATGAAGTGGACTACATCAATGTGCACGGAACAAGTACACCTTTGGGCGATGTGGCTGAAATAACAGCCATCCAAAAAGTGTTCTCGAGCCATGCGTATGAGTTGAACATCAGCAGCACAAAGTCGATGACGGGTCACCTTTTGGGTGCGGCCGGTGCCATCGACGCCATGGCCACAGTTCTGGCCGTGAAAGAAGACCTTGTGCCACCGACCATCAATCATTTCACCGATGATCCAGCTTTGGACCCCAAGATGAATTTCACCTTCAATGCGGCTGAACGGCGGACAGTGCGAGCGGCCATCAGCAACACCTTTGGATTTGGAGGGCACAACGCTTCTGTTCTCTTCAAGAAGTTTTCTTCCTGATGCCCCTTAGGGATCTGCTCCGACCCTCAACCAAGACGCAACCCGAACTCAGGCGACTGAAAAAACTGCTTGGCTTTTCTCCTAAAAAACAGGAGATCTATTCCATTGCTCTCAGGCACAGTTCCGCTTCCAGCCAGGTGAGTGGAAAAATGGACAACCAGCGATTGGAATTTCTTGGTGATGCCATTCTCGGAGCTGTGGTTGCCGAATACCTCTACAGAAAACTCCCTCTTAAAGACGAAGGCTATCTGACCCAGATGCGTTCGAAGATCGTCAGTAGAAAAAAGTTGAATTCGATCGCCGAGAAGATGGGCTTGCTTGAACTGATCGAAACGCGCAATCACAGGCCAAGGGCAGGACAGGCCATGCTGGGGGATGCGCTTGAGGCCTTGATCGGAGCTGTCTATATCGACCGCGGATATGAATACGCGCAACGCTTCGTCAAGAAGAAGCTCATTGAGAAACATGTGCTGTTCAATGATCTCGATAAGACCGTCATTAGTTTTAAGGGACAGTTGCTCGAGTGGAAACAGAAAAACAAGAAAAAACTCGAGTTGACAGTGAAAACCATTGGCGGAGGAGACGGCAGGCC
>RFXV01000133.1 GCA_009921445.1 Flavobacteriia bacterium | reverse complement strand
AATGAAGATCACGAAGATTTTAGTGGCCAATCGCGGTGAGATCGCCTGGCGGGTCATGCGAACAGCGAAAGAGATGGGCATCGCCACTGTGGCTGTATACTCGGATGCAGATGTGGGAGCCCCTTTCGTTCGGTATGCCGATCAGGCCGTACGTCTCGGTCCGGCTGCTGCATCCGAATCCTATCTTTTGATGGATCGGGTGATCGAGGCCGCGCTCAGAACAAAGGCCCAGGCCATCCATCCAGGCTATGGCTTTCTTTCCGAGAATGCAGAATTTTCTGAAAAGGTGGAGCAGGCAGGACTGATATTCATCGGACCCCGGGCTGAGGCCATTCGCACCATGGGCGACAAGTTATCGGCAAAAGAGGCCGTCGCAGGATTTGGTGTGCCTTTGGTGCCTGGATCCAAGGGTGCGATCGAGGGCATTGAAGAGGCGCGAGAGGTGCTTAAGTCCACTGGTTTCCCCGTCCTGATCAAGGCATCTGCCGGGGGAGGGGGAAAGGGAATGCGCATCGTAGAGCGCGAGGAAGATTTTGAAGAGCAGATGGAACTGGCGGTCAACGAAGCCACTTCCGCCTTTGGCAACGGAAGCGTCTTCATCGAAAAATACGTAGCCTCTCCCAGGCACATCGAGTTTCAGATCCTGGCAGATGAGCACGGAAACATCGTTCACCTTTTCGACCGGGAATGTTCGGTGCAAAGGCGGCATCAGAAGGTGGTGGAGGAGGCGCCTTCCTGCGTTTTGGATGATGCCCTGCGTTCCGCCATGGGCGAGGCAGCCGTGAATGTGGCCAAGGCGTGTAATTACCGAGGAGCGGGTACGGTGGAGTTCATTTTGGACGAACAGCACAACTTCTACTTTCTGGAGATGAACACGCGTCTGCAGGTCGAACATCCGGTGACTGAGCTCATCACAGGTGTCGATCTGGTGCGTGAAATGATCTGCATTGCCGAGGGCCAGCCTCTTTCGTTCACTCAGGAGGAACTGCACATCAGGGGCCACGCCATCGAGTTGCGCGTCTATGCAGAGGATCCGGCAAACAACTTCCTTCCAGATATTGGAAAGCTTCATGTTTATGAGCGCCCAGACGGTCCGGGAGTGCGGGTGGACGATGGCTTTGAACAGGGAATGGAGGTTCCGATCTATTACGATCCGATGATCTCCAAATTGTGCACGCATGCAGCAGACCGGGAGGCGGCCATGGACCGGATGATCCGGGCCATAGATGAGTATCTGATCGTAGGCGTTCAGACCACTTTGGGCTTTGGACGCTTTGTCATGCAGCACGAGGCGTTCAGGACCGGTGAGTTCGATACCCACTTCGTTCCAAAATATTTCACTCCGGATCGACTCGAAAGAGAATTGGATGAGGATCAGCAGCGCGCGGGTGCTGCAGTAGCTGCGCTTATCCAGCAAGGCGGAAAGGGAACTGCAGTCCCTTCTGGCGAAAGCGCTGTATCCGGATCAAAGTCCCCGTCCACATGGCGCATTCGCCGCGGAGCAACCTCCTGAAGTTCGCCGGACTTCTGTTGGGCTTGATGCCTTTATGGGCAGAAGCCGAACCGACCAATGAAGGTGTCATTTGGGCGCTGGAACCAATGTCAGACGTTCGAAACGCATCGCTCCATCCCCTGGACAGTCCGGAGATCAAGAGCCCTGCAGACTCCATCATCGATCATGTACTGCGCAACCGGGGCGGAGCCATTACAGATGCGATCATCGTGGATGGGGACACCATCCCCATGATGATCCTCGATGAGGTCCTGTTCGTTCCGCGACCGACTTTTGGAAGCAGGGAAGCCCGACGCCGTTATTACATCCTGAAGAGGAAAGTACTTCGGGTATACCCCTGGGCCGTTCTGGCAGCCACCAATCTCGATACGCTGAATGCACGTTTGGAGCGGATCCCGAAAAAGAGGAAGCGCAAGCGCTACATCAAGGAGTTTCAGAATTACCTCGAGGAGGAATTCGAGCCGGACCTGAGGAAACTCACCCGAAGTGAGGGACAGATCCTTTGCAAACTCATTTACCGGGAAACGGGCGTTACCGCCTACCAGCTGGTCAGGGACTACCGAAGCAACTGGAAGGCCTTCTGGTACAATGTGACGGCATCCCTGTACGACATCAGCCTGAAAAAAGCCTACGATCCTGAGCAGAATGAGGAGGATGAACTGATCGAAAACATACTTCTTCGCGCCTTTCAGCAGGGATTGCTGGAGGAGCGTGACCGATCGATGCTGGCAGTGCCGAATAAATGATCGAACCCGCCCAATGGCGCTCTACTCTTCATCAAATGCATCTCGGGCCCACGCACTCAGTCGCTCCGCAGCTTCCAGCATCCGGCTCCCGTACCAGCTGAAGTCCTCCCCATTCACCAAACGAAAGTGAGCCTTTGGGAAGGCTGCGCGCCAGGCGCTCCAATGCTCTTTTTTGAAGGGAAAGGGCTCCGATGAGAAAAGAAAGAGTTCGGGCGGATCTTTTGCGAGCTCTTGCATTCTGATCTCTGGGTAGCGTACTTGTTCGGTGACGTTCGTCCATCCGAGTCGCTCGAGTACCGAGTCGATGTAGGTGCCTTTGCCAGCGATCATCCAGGGGTTTTTCCAAATGAAATAGGCGACGCGTTTTGAGGAAGGAGACCGTGGAATGCCTTTCCACGCCTTGTCTATCGCCTGCGTCAACAGATCGGCCTCTTCTGCTGTGCCTGTTACTTTACCCAGATGGCCAATGTGTTCGAGGGCGGTGTCCACCGAATCGATGGTGCTCAGCCAGACAGGTAACTGAGCTTGCAGCGCCTCAATGCCATCTTTGTGGTTTTCCTCCTGGCTGCCAATGATCAGATCGGGCTTGAGCTTCAGTATGCGTTCCACAGAAAAATCCTTGGTCCCTCCGATCCGATCGATGTTCCTGACTGCTTCAGATGGATGGATACAGAAACGGGTGCGTCCTACGATGCGCTTTTCCAATCCCAGATCGATGAGCGTTTCGGTCAGGCTCGGGACCAGCGAAACAATGCGTTTTGGCACATGCGTATGATCCAGTTTTGGACCGAGCAAGATCGCCATCTCAGGCCAGAGCGCTGATCAGGTCGTGGCGCGTGAGAATGTGGTGCGTTCCTCCGCCCAGATCGACCAATACCGCAGCGTGGTCCTGCTTGAGCAACTGCGCAACCTCCTCCTTGCTCGCTTGTCCTTTGACAACAGGAAGCGGAGGGTCCATCAGTTCGCTGCAGTGGCTGTGGATGTTTTCTGCGTTCATCTCCCTTAAGATCCGGGAGTCGTTCAGCACGCCCGCCATTTCTCCTTCGTTGTGCACGGGGATCTGCGAAATGCTGAATTTGCGCATGAGCTGGATGGCGTTGGATACAGGCTCACCCACCCCAACGGTGATCAGCGGACGGTCCAGGTGTTTACTCACCAGGTCAGCGGCCGTGTCTGAATCCTGCGGCAAGAAACCGCGCTCCCGCATCCAGTCGTCGTTGTACACTTTACCGATGTAGCGGCTGCCATGGTCGTGGAAGAGCACCACGGCCAGATCGTCTTCCGACAGTTCATCTTTGAGCTGCCGAAGCCCCTGAAAGGCGGAACCGCAGGAATATCCGATGAGCAATCCTTCCTTGAGGGCGAGTTCTCTGCACGCCAGCGCACCGTCCTGATCGGATACCTTCTCAAATCGATCGATCAGATCGAAGTCTACATTGGCCGGAAGGATGTCTTCCCCTATGCCTTCGGTGATGTAGGAGTAGATCTCTGACTCATCGAACTCACGGGTCTCATGGTATTTCTTGAAGACCGATCCGTACGAGTCGATTCCCCAGATCTGGATGTCGGGATTCTTTTCCTTCAGGTAGCGAGCGACTCCGCTGATGGTGCCGCCTGTTCCCACACCAACTACAAAGTGGGTGATCTTTCCCTCGGTCTGTTCCCAGATCTCGGGCCCAGTGCTTTCATAATGGGCCTGACGGTTCGACAAGTTATCGTACTGATTGGGAAAGAAACTATTGGGTATCTCTTCATTCAGCTTTCTGGCCACCGAGTAATAACTTTCCGGATGGTCAGGGGCCACATTGGTCGGACAGACATGCAGCTGGGCGCCCATGGCCCTGAGCACATCCATCTTTTCCTTGCTCTGTTTGTCGTTCAGCGTGCAGATCAGTTTGTAGCCTTTGACGATGGCCGCAAGAGCAAGCCCCATTCCCGTATTGCCTGAGGTGCACTCGATGATGGTACCGCCTGGCTGGAGCCGACCGTCCTTTTCGGCATCTTCGATCATTTTCAGGGCCATGCGGTCCTTCACGCTGTGCCCGGGGTTGAAATATTCGACTTTGGCGTAGACGCTTCCGGGAATGTCTTCGGCGATCTTATTCAGCCGGATGAGCGGCGTATTTCCGATGGTTTCCAGGATGTTGTCGAATGCCTTCATGATCGTTCGGTTTGCGGCGCAAAAGTACGCCTCATGCCCATAGCCTTTCTCAGAAGGAGCGGAGCGAGTCCACAGCGTGCATACGTGCGATCACCCGCACCGGGAGACTCATGGTGAGGTAGGAGATCAGCAGGACACCGAGGTTGAGCAAGAGAATGTGCAGGGCATTCAGATGGATCGGGACCTGGTCCACATAGTAGACCTCCGGATCCAGCCCCATAAAACCCGTCAGGGACTGAAGCAAACAGAAACCCAGACCTATGGCATTTCCCCACAGCATGCCTTTGCCGACGATGTGGAGCGAACGCAGACGAAACAGCTTGCGCAGTTGCCGTTCGCTGGCGCCCAGACTCTTCAGCAGGCCAATGCTCCTTTTTTTC
>RFXV01000132.1 GCA_009921445.1 Flavobacteriia bacterium | reverse complement strand
TGTGGTTCGTCCCTTAGGGCATTCAGGATGAAGTAACGGCTGCCTTTGACCTTTTCCAATTCGGCATCTGTAATGTGATTGGCGTCGGTCAGGTAGCTGATCGCCCCCAAGCGGAAACCCACTACGGGAAGATCTCCGTGCCGGGCATGGATCAGGGTGAATTCCAGACCTGCGATGCATTGGATATCACCCTCAAGCGGAAGGATCTCGATCTTGGGGACGCCGGGATAGTCTGGGTTGTCAAAGATGTAGGCGTACTGTTCCCTGAGGCGCGTGGCCACTTCTGAGCGGCAGTGGATGGGCATGGGTCTTCCGCTTTTGAAGATCAGCGGCCTGAGGTCATCCAGACCTGCGGTATGGTCTTGATGCGCGTGGGTCAGTGCCACAGCATCAATGGAACTTAGCTCGGAGCGCAGCAATTGCTGCCTGAGATCGGGACCTGTGTCGATCAGCACGTTCTTCCCTTCTGAGGAGAATACCACGCTGGACCGGAAGCGCTGATCGAATGGATCGGTGGATCGGCAAGTCCTGCAGTCGCAACCGATAACGGGAACTCCCTGCGAGGTACCCGTACCCAATGCGTATAACTGGACTTCAGACATGTGGGGAAGATAGATATCCATAGGGAGGAGCTGAGTCGTCGCTTCGTTTATTTTTGTCTGCAATATTTAGCCATGCCGCAAACCTTCGCCCTCACCGCCGCTCAGAAAGCCCTGCAGATCAACCTCGATGAAAACATCTACGGAAGCTTTGCCGAGATCGGTGCCGGTCAGGAGACCGTACGGCATTTCTTTCGTGCAGGCGGTGCTTCCGGGACGATCGCCAAAGCCATGTCAGCCTACGACAAGGCATTTTCAGATGCCATCTACGGAGTGGAAACCGACGGACGCTATGTGACCCTCAGCAGGTTGCAAAAAATGCTCCGTCACGAATATGCCCTCATGGAGGCCCGGCTCAACAATGAGGATCTGCCCAACAGGAAGTTCTTTGCCTACGCCAATACGGTGGCCACCATCAATTTCACCAAGAGGTTCAAAGGGCATGGATGGATGGGGATCCGCTTTCAGTCGGAAGCAGGCGGAGCGCCCAATGATGTTTGGTTTCACATTCGAATGAGAGAAGAAGAAGCCCGACTGCAACAGGAGACCATCGGAGATATGGGGGTGAATCTGATCTTCGGTGCCTTCTTCAAGAACCAGGATGTAAATGAGCTTCTGATCAGCTTGTTCGACAACATCCATAAAGACAAGATGGAGATCGATATGATCCATGTGGACGGGCCCACATTCAAAGATGTGGACAATCGTCTGCTCAGTCTGCAGCTGCTGAAACACGGTATGACCGATGCTGTGATCTTCGGTCCCGATGGCACCAACATATTGCCAGCTTCGCTGCTCTACAAAAAGAATATTTTGGCCTTAAGAGGGAGTTTCCGACCGGTGACCAAGGTCAACCTCGATATGCTGCAAAAAGGCTACGAACAATTCACGGCCGAAAAAAGAGTGGACAAGGACCGACTCGTGGTTTTGTTTGAGATCACCCTCCACAACCTGAAAGCCGATGGAGCGATCAACGAACAGGACTTTCTGGACCGGGCTGAAGTGTTGTGCTCCCTGGGACATACCGTATTGATCTCCAATTATCAGGAATACTACAAGCTGGTCGAGTATTTCAGCAGATATACCAAGTCGCGAATGGGACTGATCATGGGGCTGACCAATTTAAAGGAGATCTTCAACGATAAATACTATCAGGGCTTGAGTGGGGGAACACTTCAGGCCATGGGCGTTTTGTTCTCCAACGACCTGAAAATGTATACCTATCCATCGCAGCCAGATCCGAATGGCCCGGTTCAGCAGATCAAGGACCTCGACATTCATCCGCGCTTGAAGCCGCTGCTAGATTACCTCTTGAACAACCGTCGGGTCGTCGATATTCAGGATTTCGACCGGGAGGTTCTACAAATATTTTCTCCCAAGGTCCTGGGAATGATAAAAGACGGAAAGGCAGGCTGGGAAGACTTCCTCCCTCCCTATGTGGACGTGATCATCAAGGAAAAAGAGCTATTCGGCTACCGTTCCTCCACCAGTTGAACTGCTGTCATCCAGCGATCACAGCTTCCAATGTGTCCAGGGCGTTTTGGAGTTCTTCTGCGCGGGTCAAATGGCTGAAGGAGATCCGAAGCGAAGCCGTTCCCGACCGATCGACTCCAAGGGCACGGATCACGTGGGAGCCACTGCTGCTTCCTGAGCTGCACGCGCTGCCTTCCGAAATGCATATCCCTGCCATGTCCAGACGGAACAAGAGCATGGAGGTCTTTCCCTCAAAAGGAACAGTGACATTCACAATACCGGGGTGATCTCCTGACCGGTAGGGCACTGTGGGTTGGATCGGTCCGCCCTTCTCGAAACGATCTTCCAGTTCTTTGCGCAATGCATGCAATCGATCTCTGCGGGCGTCGGCTTCTTCATGAAGTTCCTTCCACGCCCTCCGAAGGCCGGATATCCCTATGACATTCTCGGTTCCTGGCCTGAGAGAACGTTCCTGAGCACCTCCGTGAAATACCGCTCGAAGCCGTCGGGTGGACCGCCAAAAAAGCACCCCTGCTCCTTTGGGTCCGTTGAATTTATGCGCTGATAGGGCCAGACCTTGCACCCCTTTCCAAGTCTGCAGATCGATCGGTTGCCAGGAAGCCGTCTGTACGGCATCACAGATAAAAACAAGGTTTTTATCAAGGGCCCATTGGGCCATTTGGTCGATCGGATTGGCTGTACCGAGTTCATTGTTGTGGGCCATCATGACCACTACATCCCCCTTCTCGGTTTCTTCGATAAAGGATGTATCCAGCCTACCTTGGGCATCATTGGCTATTTGGATCCAGTCGATTCTTCCGTTTTCTGAAAGATGCCGGACCCGGTCGAGGACTGCATGGTGTTCCATGGCACTGCAATACACTCGCGTTTTTTTGCTTTCATCCAATGCCGCATCGAGGGCCATATTCAGCGACTCAGTGGCACCGGAAGTAAAGAAGAGCTCAGCCGGTTCACAGCCAAGGGAAAGAGCCAGTTCCCTGCGTGCGGATTCCACACCGGATTTCACCTGTCTGCCCGCCTGATGAAGAGAGGATGGATTTCCAAAATTGGCCATGGCTTCTGACATGGCTTTTTTCACCCCTTCAGACAAGGGCGTGGTACTCGCGTGGTCGAGGTAGATCACTCGAAACTGAACTTGGAAGCCACCAATTCTTCCTCGTAGGCCCCAAGTTCCTTGTGGTCGTATTCGTTGGAACTCGAATTGTAGACATAATCGCCTGCCCAATCCTCCCAATGATCGGCCACCTGCTGGCAGGCTTCCACCAGAAAACGCGCTTCGTCGTCCGTCATCACCGGATGAATGCTGATGCGCACCCAGCCCGGTTTGTTTGAAAAATGCCCTTGATCGATCTGGTCCGTGATGTTTCTGCTGAAGGATTCCTCGATATCCAAGAGAAAGTGCCCATAGGTTCCTGCACAGGAGCATCCGCCCCGCGTCTGGATGCCGAAGCGATCATTGAACAGTCGAACCGCCAAATTGAAGTGCAGTCCGTCGATGTAGAAAGAGATGATGCCGAGTCGGTCAGAAACATGCCCGGCCAGGATGTGCATGTTTGGAATGGAACGCATACCGGGCAGAAGGATGTCCATCAGCTGATGTTCCCTTTGAAGGATGTGCTCCACGCCCATCCGCTCTTTGAGCTTGATGGCCATGGCTGCACGTATGGCCTGGAGAAAGCCGGGTGTCCCCCCATCCTCTCGCGCTTCGATGTCGTCGAAATACCGGTGTCCGCCCCAGGGGTTGGTCCAGCTCACTGTGCCGCCACCGGGTGCATCGGGCACCTCATTGGTATACAAGGCGCTATCGAAAATTAGCACCCCACAAGAGCCCGGTCCGCCCAAAAACTTATGCGGCGAGAAGACCACAGCATCCAAATGACTGCCATCGTTTTCTTCCGGATGCATATCGATCGGCACATAGGGCGCGCTGCAGGCAAAATCCACAAAACAGCGACCGCCGACCGAATGGATCATGCGGGCCACCTCCTTATAAGGCGTTTCGATGCCTGTTACATTCGAGCAAGCCGTAAGACTCGCTATGAGCTGAGGACGCTTCGAATACTGTTTGAGAAGTTCAGCAAATCGATCCAGGCACAGATGCCCTTCTGCATTGGCGGGGATGATGACAACCTCTGCAATGGTCTCCAGCCAGGAAGTCTGGTTGCTGTGGTGCTCCATATGACTGATGAAGACCACAGGCCGATCCTCCTGCTTCATCTCCAGTCTTTTGGACCAGGGTTCTGGCAACTTGAAGCCCAATATGCGCTGAAATTTGACCAACGCCTCTGTCATGCCGGTTCCGCAGGTGATCAGAACATCCTCAGCAGACGCGCGGACATGGCGTTTGATCACTTCCCTTGCCTTGTGATAGGCCAGGGTCATGACCTTTCCTGTGGTGCTGGTCTCCGTATGCGTATTCGCCACGAAAGGTCCGAGTTCGCGGTGCATGCGCTCCTCGATCGGGCTGTACAAACGCCCGCTGGCCGTCCAATCCGCATAGATCAGCGGCATTTCACCGCAAGGCGTCTGAAAGCGTGTGTCCTGTCCAACGACCTGCTCCCTGAAGGGACGGAAATACGCCTCCAGTTCTGCATGGTCGATCGCTGTTTTGTCTTCTGTCATGAGTCGATCACTTGCTGCAGAAGGGCGACCAGTCGCCTGGCCTCTTCTGTGCTCTGCGCCTCTGCATAAACGCGTAAAATGGGTT
>RFXV01000131.1 GCA_009921445.1 Flavobacteriia bacterium | reverse complement strand
TTGGTGGCATTTCCCGCCTGGATCACTACATAACGCTCGTAGTAGATGATCATGTCAAGCTTCTTCGTGGGAAGCCCCAGGAGGTAGCCGATCTTGTTCGGCAAGGAACGGAAATACCAGATGTGCGCCACTGGAACCACCAGATTGATGTGTCCAATGCGCTCCCGACGGACTTTCTTCTCGGTCACTTCAACGCCACAGCGGTCACATACGATGCCGCGATAACGGATGCGTTTGTACTTGCCACAGAAACACTCGTAATCCTTTACAGGTCCGAAGATCTTCTCACAAAAGAGACCGTCCCGCTCGGGCTTGTGCGTCCTGTAGTTGATCGTCTCTGGCTTGAGTACTTCTCCACTGGACTTTTCCAGAATGTCCTCGGGGGAAGTCAGGCTGATGACGATGGATTTGAATCCTGATTGCGCTGTGTCGTTCTTATCCTTGTTGCGAAGTGCCATATATGGGCCGTCTATAAAGTTCGTAGTTCGATTGATTAATCCAGTGTCACTTTGAGTCCCAGACCCTGCAGCTCGTGCAAGAGTACATTGAAGGATTCCGGTATTCCCGGTTCCGGCATGGGTTCTCCTTTGACGATGGCCTCATAGGTCTTGGCCCTACCGACCACGTCATCAGATTTCACAGTGAGCAATTCTCTCAGGATATTCGATGCACCGAATGCCTCGATGGCCCAAACCTCCATTTCTCCGAATCGCTGTCCACCGAATTGCGCCTTACCTCCCAAAGGTTGCTGGGTAATGAGGCTGTATGGTCCGATCGATCGGGCGTGCATCTTGTCGTCGACCATATGACCCAGTTTGAGCATGTAAATGATGCCCACGGTCGCTGGCTGATCGAAACGCTCACCGGTTCCCCCATCGTAGAGATAGGTATGTCCATAGCGGGGGACACCCGCCTCATCGGTGTAGCGATTGATGTCGTCAATGGATGCTCCGTCGAAGATCGGAGTCGCGAACTTGCGCCCGAGCTTCTTACCGGCCCAACCCAGAACGGTTTCGTAGATCTGACCAATGTTCATTCGCGAAGGCACACCCAATGGATTCAATACGATATCCACCGGAGTTCCATCCTCTAGGAAAGGCATATCCTCGTCGCGAACGATCTTGGCCACAATGCCCTTGTTCCCGTGGCGCCCGGCCATCTTATCGCCCACCTTCAGCTTCCGCTTCTGTGCGACATATACCTTGGCCAGCTTGATGATGCCCGGAGGCAGTTCGTCGCCCACAGTAATGGTGAACTTCTGTCTGCGGTAGACCCCAGTGAGATCGCTCACCTTGATCTTGTAGTTGTGCAGCAGATTTTCGATCAGTGCATTCTTCGCCTTGTCTGTCGTCCAGGTCCCTCCCGTGATACGGGTGAAATCCTCTATGGCGTGGAGGATCTTCTGGGTGAACTTGGTGCCCTTTGGAATGACCATCTCATTGAGGTCATTGGTGATGCCCTGTGAGGTCTTGCCTGCGATCAGCACATTCAACTTCTCCATGAACAACTTGCGGAGGGCTGCCATGGCCTCCTGATGCTGCCCTTCAAGTGCTTCCAGTTCCTCCTTGTCCATGGAGCGCTGGCGCTTGTCCTTGATGCTTCGGGCGAAGAGCTTCTTGTCAATGACCACTCCATACAAAGAGGGGCTTGCCTTGAGCGATGCGTCCTTGACATCCCCCGCCTTGTCTCCGAAGATGGCGCGCAGGAGTTTTTCTTCTGGTGTTGGATCGCTTTCGCCTTTGGGCGTGATCTTACCGATCAGGATATCACCCGGCTTGATCTCCGCACCTACGCGGATGATGCCGTTCTCGTCCAGATCCTTGGTCGCTTCTTCACTGACGTTCGGGATGTCCGGAGTCAATTCCTCCATACCCAACTTGGTGTCGCGCACCTCGAGGGTGTACTCGTCCACATGGATGGATGTGAAGATGTCTTCCCTTACCACGCGCTCGTTGATCACGATGGCATCCTCGAAGTTGTATCCCTTCCAGGGCATGAAGGCCACCTGCAGGTTCCGACCGATGGCCAGTTCTCCTTTCTCAGTTGCATAACCTTCACACAGCACATCACCGGCTGATACCCGCTGGCCTTTGGTGACGATCGGACGCAGTGTAATGCTCGATCCCTGATTGGTCTTGCGGAACTTGACCATGTCGTAGGTCTTGTATTCGTCCTCAAAACTCACCAGTTCTTCCTCATCTGTACGGTCGTACTTGATGACGATCTTCTTAGCATCCACATATTCGACCACACCCTCTCCTTCTGCGTTGAAGAGCACGCGGCTGTCTCGGGCCACATTGCGCTCGAGTCCAGTACCCACAATGGGCGCATCCGGTATCATGAGCGGAACGGCCTGACGCATCATATTCGATCCCATCAAGGCTCGGTTCGCATCGTCGTGCTCGAGGAAGGGAATCAGTGATGCAGAAATGGAGGCGATCTGGTTGGGCGCAACATCCATGTACTGGACACTTGATGGCTCCACCAGCGGGAAATCACCCTCATCACGGGCCTTCACACGCTCGTTCTGGAAATTCCCCTGATCGTCGATAGGCGCGTTGGCCTGAGCGATCACTTTGGCTTCCTCCTCCTCGGCGCTCAAGTAACTCGGTGCCTCGTTCACCTGAACGACACCGTCCTTCACAATTCGATAAGGCGTCTCGATGAAGCCCATCTTGTTCACCTTCGAGAAGACGCACATGGAAGAGATCAATCCGATGTTCGGTCCTTCCGGTGTTTCGATCGGACACAATCTTCCGTAGTGAGTGTAGTGCACGTCACGAACCTCAAAGCCCGCCCTTTCTCTGGACAGACCGCCAGGTCCGAGTGCAGACATCCTTCTCTTGTGGGTGATCTCGGCCAGCGGATTGGTCTGATCCATGAACTGGCTGAGCTGATTCGTACCGAAGAACGAATTGATCACAGAAGAAAGCGTCTTCGCGTTGATCAGGTCGATCGGGGTAAAGACTTCATTGTCACGCACATTCATGCGCTCCCTGATGGTCCGCGCCATACGAGACAGACCCACTCCGAACTGATTGGCCAATTGTTCGCCCACGGTGCGCACCCTTCTGTTGCTCAAGTGGTCGATATCGTCCACCTCCGCCTTGGAATTGATCAGTTCGATCAGGTATTTGATGATGCGAATGATGTCTTCCTTGGTCAATACCTGTACATCAGCTTCGATCTCAAGCTCGAGTTTCTTGTTCAGACGATAGCGACCAACTTCACCGAGGTTGTATCGGGTCTCAGAGAAGAAGAGCTTGTCAATGATGCCCCTTGCCGTCTCCTCATCAGGCGGCTCGGCATTTCTCAGCTGGCGATAGATGTGCTCCACCGCTTCTTTCTCCGAGTTCGTCGGATCTTTTTGAAGTGTATTGTAAATGATCGAGTTGTCCGCGTGCTCTGCGTCCTCGCGGTGCAGAAGGATGGTAGGAACGTCCGCATCCAATATTTCCTGAATATGGTCTTTTTCGAGCAGCGTGTCCCGATCGAGGATCACTTCATTCCGCTCGATGGACACAACTTCTCCTGTATCCTCGTCCACAAAGTCTTCCAGCCAGCTCTTCAAAACACGAGCTGCAAGTTTGCGGCCCATCACTTTCTTCAAAGCGGTTTTGGAAACTTTGATCTCCTCGGCCAGGTCAAAGATCTCCAGGATGTCCTTGTCTCTTTCGTATCCAATAGAACGCAGCAAGGTGGTGAGCGGGAGCTTCTTCTTTCGGTCGATGTAGGCGTACATCACATTGTTGATGTCCGTAGCAAATTCGATCCAGGAACCCTTGAAAGGAATGATCCGTGCGCTGTACAACTTGGTGCCATTCGCATGGTAGCTCTGTCCAAAGAACACTCCGGGCGAACGATGCAGCTGCGAAACCACCACGCGCTCTGCTCCGTTCACAATGAAGGTCCCTCTTGGAGTCATGTAGGGGATCGTTCCCAAATACACGTCCTGTACGATCGTCTCAAAATCCTCGTGTTCAGGATCCGTGCAGTACAACTTCAGTCGCGCCTTCAAAGGCACGCTGAAGGTCAGTCCGCGTTCGATGCATTCTTCCTCGGAATAGCGCGGAGGATCCACGAAGTAGTCGAGGAATTCCAACACGAATTGATTGCGCGAATCCGTGATGGGAAAATTTTCTGAAAAGGTTCGGAACAGCCCTTCGTACTGGCGGTTCTCTGGTTTGGTTTCCAACTGAAAGAAATCCTGAAAGGATTGCAGCTGGATGTCCATGAAGTCGGGGTAATCGATCTGAGACTTGATCGATGCGAATGAAATTCGCGAGGAGAGG
Source organism: Flavobacteriia bacterium (assembly GCA_009921445.1). GTDB lineage: Bacteria > Bacteroidota > Bacteroidia > Flavobacteriales > Schleiferiaceae > RFXV01. Next base: position 508 of record RFXV01000131.1, on the reverse strand, counting down.
ATGGTGGCCAAAGGAACTCTTTTTAGTATTTACCTATTTATGCGCAAAAAGGTTCAAGCCTGTGGAAGGCTATTTTCCACAGACCAGAACCATTGTCCGGGGGAGATTGCTTACTTGATCTCCACCTCCGCACCAGCTTCCTCGAGGGAAGACTTGAGTGCATCGGCTTCGTCTTTGGCAATTCCCTCCTTGAGGGGCTTGGGCGCCTCGTCCACGAGGGCCTTCGCTTCCTTCAGCCCGAGGCCGGTCAATTCCTTGACCAACTTGACCACGGCCAGCTTAGAGCCACCGGCAGACTTGAGGATCACGTCGAACTCCGTCTGCTCCTCTGCACCGCCACCAGCGTCACCGCCGGCAGGACCAGCAACAGCAACTGCGGCCGCAGCTGCAGGCTCGATTCCATGCGTTTCTTTAAGGTAGTCAGCGAGTTCACTGACTTCTTTTACTGTAAGGTTCACCAGGGCATCCCCCAGTTCTTTGATATCAGCCATTTTTCAGGATTTACTTG
>RFXV01000014.1 GCA_009921445.1 Flavobacteriia bacterium | reverse complement strand
CGGCACCGACCAACGGACAGCCCTATGAGGTGATCATCCGCCTGTTCTCCTACGAACCTTACTGATCGCAGAGGCAGACAAGATCATTTCACTTTTCGAATGAACGGGAAAGGGACAGCCCGGCGACCAGTCCTAAAAAAAATAACACATGAAAAGATCATTATTCTTTATTGGACTGATGTACGCATCATTTCTGAATGCGCAGATCGGACAGCTGCTCTGGCAGGAAGATTTCAACGACCTCAACGGCTGGATCATAGAGACTGGCAATGGTTCCTGGGGATGGGGGAACGGCGAACTGGAATTCTATCAGGGCAGCAATGTCTTCATAGATAGTGTCCCGGGCGAGGCAGGCAACAATGCGCTGCACATCTTGGCACGTCAGGAAAGCGGAGCGAATATCGTTGACCAATGGGGCAATCCGCTGGATTACACCTCCGGTCGGATCAATTCAAAATCAGAGGTGTCCATGCAGTTCGGCATGGTGGAAACGCGTGTGCGCATTCCAAATATCGACCTGGGCGGATGGCCGGCCTTTTGGCTTCTGGGCACCAGCAATTATACCTGGCCCAGTTGCGGCGAGCTGGACATGATGGAAATGGGCCACAAAAAAGCGGTTCGAGATCAGCACGATACGCACAACGGCGGAAGCGGACAGAACAATTCCACGGTCAATCAGATGGTGGCGTCCAATGCCATGTTCTATGACGCGGGCTCCATCAATACCGGAAACCCATTGGGTGCAGCCAGCACGGCCTGGGATCCTCAGGATGTGAATTTCCGGCCGTACTATGATCAGACCAATGGCCTTGTGGACCGATTCCTGATCTACCGCATGTACTGGGACCCCAACACCATCCGTTTCACGGTCATCGACAATGGGGTGGAGCACGATCTGTATGAAAATGAATTCGTGATCGACAGCCTCTCTCGCGAGTTTCATCAGCCCTTTTACTTCGTTATGAATATGGCGATAGGTGGCGCTTTTACCGATGCTTATAACTTGGGAGATCCCACCTCAGGCCAGGCCGTAAGCATGAACCTGCCCGCAGAAATGCTGGTGGACTACATCAAGGTCTACGAGTGGAACGGCCACGGAAATATTCATTTAGGGCCACCGACTGGCCAGACAGGAACCTACGGACTCTTCACGGACAATACGCCTTACGACAACACCATGCTGATGGACAGCACGGGCCACATCTATGTGTGGGAGGGCACATTGGCAGCGGGGAGCGAGGCGCCCTATGAGGGACCCAATGGCATCTCCTGGACAAGCACGGGCGCTGGATGGTTCGGTGCGGGTATTATGAGTGTGCAGCCACTGAATCTCTCCGCCTATGAGCAGGGCAATCTTCATTTCAGTGTAAAGATCCCTGCGAATGTGGACTTCCAGGTCGGCATCATCGATGCATGGGGCAATCAGTCATGGGTGGAATTTCCTGCGAATCAGACCAAGTACGGTTTGCAAAGGGACGGACAATGGGGACAAGCCACGATCCCGGTGTCAGATATCCGCGGAACCCTGATCGATCTGCGCATGCTCTCTTATCCCTTCGCTGTTTTGGAGGTGAACGGCGCCTCTGCCAGTATAGCGCTGGACGACATCTATTGGTCGGGTGGATCGATGAACATAGCCGACAGGCCACCAGCGGGATTGCGTTCTTTGGAGGCCTTCCCGAACCCTTCAGCGGGTGAGTTCACACTCCGATGGACCCAACAAGTGGCCAGCAGCGTGCAATGGGAGGTGCGGAACAGCGCAGGCGCTTTGGTCATGCTCGAGCGGGAAGACCTCGTTCCAAGCGGGGAGAGGGAGATGATACTGGATGCCTCAGATTGGGCCGAAGGCGTCTATTTCGTCACCAGAACAGACCGTGGTTCCCAAGAGACATTGCGTTTGGTGCTGACCAAATAAGCTTGAGTGTCGGTGGATGAGCATTGGATAATTCCCTTTTTCCCATAAGGCGATTCCGAAGGTCATTTAGCTAAATTCGTGGCTCAACCAAGCAGCCCCCGATGAGCGAACAGATCAAGCACGAGTGTGGAGTGGCTATGGTCCGCCTGCTCAAACCCCTCAGCTTTTACCAGGAGAAATACGGCAGTTCCTTCTACGGATTGAACAAGATGTATCTGCTGATGGAAAAGCAGCACAACCGGGGACAAGACGGCGCTGGTCTGGCCAACATCAAGCTGGATGTGGCACCGGGCAGTCGCTACATCTCGCGTTACCGATCCAATGCCCCGCAGCCCATCAAAGACCTCTTCGAGCGGATCAACGAGCGGATGAGCAAGTTGCTGAGTGCTCCGGATGCCCGTTCAGACGATGCGAATTGGCTCAAAGACCATGTCCCTTTCATAGGCGAGCTGTATCTCGGCCACCTGCGCTACGGTACCTACGGAGGGAATGCCATTGAGGCCTGTCATCCCTTCCTGCGGCAGAACAACTGGAAGACCCGGAATCTGGTCCTGGCCGGAAATTTCAATATGACCAATGTCGATGAGCTGTTTCATCATTTGGTGAACCTGGGGCAGCATCCGAAGGAACGGGCAGATACGGTCACCATTCTTGAACGGATCGGGCACTTCCTGGACGAAGAGAATGAGGAGGTCTATAGAAAACTGAAGAGCAAGGGACTCAAGAAGCAGGACATCAGCGGACACATAGCGGAGAAGCTGAATGTCGGTCGCATACTGAAGCGTTCGGCCAAAAAATGGGACGGCGGCTATACGATGGCTGGAATGTTCGGTCACGGGGATGCATTCGTGCTCCGCGACCCTGTCGGCATACGCCCGGCCTATTGGTTCGCCAACGACGAGGTGGTTGCGGTAGCATCTGAACGCCCTGTGCTGCAGACGGCATTCGATGTGCCACTCGAAGAGGTTCGTGAGGTTCAGCCCGGGCACGCGCTGATCATTCGCAAAAATGGGGAAGTGAACGAACAGATGATCCGTGAACCCAAGGAAAAGAGATCCTGCTCTTTCGAGCGCATCTATTTCTCCAGAGGGAACGATCCGGACATCTACAGTGAAAGGCTTCAGCTGGGCCGTCAGTTGGTGCCCAGAGTACTTGATTCCGTCGATCAAGACATTGAACATACAGTGTTTTCATTCATACCGAATACGGCGGAAGTGGCCTACTACGGCATGGTGAAAGGCGTGGAAGATCATTTGGATCAGTGGCGAAAAGAGAAGATCCTCGAAATGAAGGATCGGCTGGACACCGACCGACTCGATCAGCTCATGGCCTTGCGACCCCGTGCAGAGAAGGTTGCATGGAAGGACATCAAGATGAGAACCTTCATCTCCGATGCAAACAGCCGGGACGAACTGGCTTCCCATGTCTACGACACCACTTATGGAGTGGTCTCATCTGAGGATAATCTGGTGGTTCTTGACGACAGCATCGTCCGCGGAACGACCCTGCGGAAGAGCATCCTGAAGATCCTCGGCCGACTGCGTCCAAAGAAGATCATCGTTGTTTCCTCTGCCCCTCAGATCCGTTACCCGGATTGCTACGGGATCGATATGGCACGAATTGGAAGCTTTATCAGTTTCCGTGCAGCGGAGGAATTGCACCGAGACCGGGGCAGTTATGAATCGGTCTTTCAGGAGGTGTACGAGGCGGCCAAGAAGGTGGCCAATGGCCAAAGGGTTCCATTGGTGAATCACGTTCAGCGGATCTATGAGGGCTTCTCTCAGGAAGATATCTCGGCAAAATCAGCTGAGTTGCTGTGCCCGGAGGGAATGGATACACCTGTGGAGATCATCTATCAGACAGTGGATGGATTGCATCAGGCCTGCAGTGACCATTTGGGCGATTGGTACTTCACTGGAAATTACCCCACGCCGGGAGGTATTCAGATGGTAAATAAGGCTTTTGTCTACCATATGGAAGGCAACCCGAACAGAGCTTACTAATGCGGTGTTAATCTGATCCAACAAGAGGGACATGAAGATCTACACAAAGACAGGCGATAAGGGAGAGACCTCCCTGCTTGGAGGAAGCCGGGTGGCCAAGGACCATCTGCGCATTGAGGCTTATGGCACGGTGGATGAGCTCAATGCCTGGGTGGGTCATATTCGTTCCCTAAAGAGTTCGGCGGTGGAAGACAGCTTTCTGGTGCAGATACAGAGCAATCTGTTCGCCATTGGCTCAGCCCTTGCAGCAGAGAAAAAAGATCTTTCTTTCCCCCTTCCTGAACTGCCAAAGGAATCCGTGGAACAACTCGAGCAGGCGATCGATCGGATGAATGAGAAGCTGCCCGAACTGCGAAATTTTGTCCTGCCGGGAGGTGAAGAGTCCGTCTCCCGTGCCCACCTGGCCCGGACGGTCTGCCGTCGGGCGGAGCGCAGGGTGGCTGCCCTGAGCTTGGAGGACGAGCGTGCAGAACCAGCTCTGGTCTATTTGAACCGATTATCGGACTACTTCTTTGCGCTTTCCCGCTATTTGTCTGAGCAACTTGGCCACGAGGAAACCAAGTGGAACCCTTGAAAATCAGTTGATTAAAAGAATTTTGCAGGCAAATTGAAAAAATTACATTTGCACAATCTAAAAAAACAGGCAAGTCATGTACTGGACCCTTGAGTTGGCTTCTTATCTGAGCGACGCGCCCTGGCCGGCGACCCGCGATGAGTTGGTGGATTATGCGATTCGTACTGGTGCCCCTCTGGAAGTGGTAGAGAATCTTCAGGCGATCGAAGACGATGATGGAAGCGCTTATGAAAACATCGAAGAGATCTGGCCGGATTATCCAAGCGAAGAGGATTTCCTCTGGAACGAAGACGAATACTGAATGACAAGAACCCGCCTCGAGCGGGTTTTTTTATGGCCGATAGTAAAGACGGGCACGGCTCTGCCCAATTTGGATCTCTTTGACGGCTGCCGGAACCAGGGTATCGCTCCGGACCACCCATTGCTCTTCACAAGGAAGGTTGACACACCAAATGGAGTCTGCCTGAACGACCTCTTCCCAATTCCAAAGATCTCTTACGGCCCAGGGCTCTGGGTGAGACACCTTCAGTTTTGGATCGAATACCTGCAGGAGGTACAGGCTCCAATAATCGGCCAGTGCGTGCCCATCGATCTTTTCGGTGATCTCTGTTATTTCTGCCCGGCTCGGACGGTCTGGGGTGAAGCGAAATCCTTCTACAGCGTTGTGGGTCGAATCCCAACCTGCCCAGAGAACAGCGCTCAGCCAGAGCAAGCGAAGAGCCCGGACCAGGCGCCCCTTGTTCAGAAGCGTGGCCAGTAAGATGAGGACCAGCGGCAGGGCCCAATAGCGAATTCCTGAATTGTTCAGGAAGACCCACTCCGACCAGATGGTGAACAACAAGGCCATCAGGCCAAAGCCCAATGTGAGTTTGGAAAGTGCTGTTTTCTTACCCATGATCCAGCTCAGGCCCGTCAACAGGAGCAACAGCCCCATGGCCCAAGGACCCAGTGTTCCACTGTTCCAGTAGTAGCGAAAGACCTCGACGCATCCATCCAGATTGGCACGCATCTCTGCCGCATCGGCAAAAGACAGAAAGGAGGATCCGCTTCCAGGAAGCTTCATCTTGATCAAAAAAAGCCCGCCCACGCCAAGCAGCATGGCCCCTGAAGACCAGAGCCAAATCTTGACGTCCCGCAAACGCTGACCAAACCATAGGGCAGTAGCGATGAGTGGCAGAAAGAGAAGGCTGAGTTCAGATGTCCAAATGCTCAAAAGGCAAAGCGTGACCAGCAAGAGCGCCTTCCTGACCGACCATTCTCTTCCCTGGCGCATCAGCCAAAGGATGCAGGTCCAAAGGAAGAGCTGAGTGGTGTACGGATGCCCGATCATACCGAGGGTGTACAGGGTCCATGGGGGGAAGAGCAGCAGAGAGCCCATGATCCATCCCGTGCTGCGGCTTCCGCTGATCTTTGCGATCAAAAAGGCCGTCGTGCATTGGATCAGGACATTGACAACGGTCATGGCGTACAATGCCGGAATACCGGTCAGGACCAACAGATGCGCCAGGAGCGGAAGTAGGCTGCCCAAGCGATTCTGCCCATAGAAGTAGAATGCATCGGGGAAGTGCGGATCCCGTGCGATCAGGATCCAGATGGATTGATCCGAATCGATCATGGGGCCGAAAAGCGTTTGGAAATACCGAACACTTCCAGCCGCGATCAGCAACAGGACCGAAAAAAAGAAAAAATTCTTTTGTTGACCGGTTCGGGCGATCACTTCACAGCTGTGTTCAGAGGCGCATCTCAGGAACGTCCTCCGGAACGACCAGAGCCCCTGCTGTAGCCTCTACGATCTCTTGGACGGTGACACCCGGTGCTCGTTCCACAAGATGGAAAGAACCCTCCCGGACATCCATGACCGCCAGATTCGTAACGATCTTTCGCACGCAACCAACACCAGTGAGCGGAAGGCTGCAGTTGGGCAGCAGCTTGCTCTCTCCCTTTTTATTGGTGTGCATCATGGCCACGATGATGTTCTCTGCCGAAGCCACCAGATCCATGGCACCTCCCATGCCTTTCACCATGCGGCCGGGGATCTTCCAATTGGCGATGTCCCCATTCTCAGAGACTTCCATGGCGCCGAGGACGGTCATTTGTACATGCTGGCCGCGGATCATTGCAAAACTCATGGCCGAATCAAAAAAGGATGCCCCAGGCATGGTCGTGATGGTCTGCTTTCCAGCATTGATCAGGTCGGGATCTTCTTCTCCTTCGAAAGGGAAAGGCCCCATCCCAAGCACTCCATTTTCTGATTGGAATTCAACCGATATCCCCTGTGGGATGTAATTGGCCACCAGGGTAGGGATGCCGATCCCAAGATTGACATACCAACCGTCTTGCATTTCCTGCGCGATCCGCTGCGCGATTCCGTTCTTGTCCAGCATGGCCTATGGGTTTCGTGGTCGTGTGGTGCGTTGCTCAATTCTCTTCTCGTAGTTCTTTCCCTGAAAGATCCGTTGTACGAAGATCCCTGGGGTATGGATCTGAGCCGGGTCGAGTTCCCCAGCGGGGACAAGTTCTTCCACCTCAGCCACTGTGATCTTGCCGGCCATGGCCATCATCGGGTTGAAATTCCGCGCTGTGCCCTTGAAGATGAGGTTCCCGGCTTCATCTCCTTTCCAGGCTTTCACAAATGCAAACTGCGCATCGAAAGCATGCTCAAGGATATGTGGTTTGCCATCGAAGGAGCGCACCTCTTTTCCTTCACCCACTTCGGTTCCGTAGCCAGCAGGTGTGAAGAAGGCAGGTATTCCTGCACCTGCGGCGCGGCAGCGTTCGGCCAATGTTCCCTGTGGGATGAGTTCGACATCCAGTTCCCCGCTGAGCATCTGACGCTCGAATTCATCATTTTCTCCAACATAGCTGGAGATCATTTTTTTGACCTGACGGGTTGCGAGCAGGAAGCCCAAACCGAAGTCGTCCACTCCGGCGTTGTTAGAGATGCAGGTGAGTCCGGTCACTCCGCTGTCCCGTACGGCGAGGATGCAGTTCTCGGCGATGCCGCAGAGTCCGAATCCACCGAACATCACGGTCATATCATCTTTGATCCCGGAAACAGCTTCGCGGGCGTCAGCTACCACTTTATTGATCATGGGCCATTGGATTAGAAACCTCCGAAGGGGTCGTCATCGAGATCCGTCCCGATGGAGAGGTCTTTTTGGTATTCGTCGCAATTTAGTTCAATGCGCATGGGGGCATCCGGCTTTTCGAATGCATCACGGCTTATTCCCAGTTCCTCCTGCGCATACAGTCGTTTCATGTACAGCGCCCAGACGGGCAGCGCGGTGCTCGCTCCCTGACCGAATACCGTTGCACGGAAATGGGCCGATCGGTCTTCGCAACCGGTCCATACACCCGTGATCAGATTGGGGACCATTCCAATGAACCATCCATCCGAATTGTTCTGAGTGGTTCCTGTCTTCCCGGCAATGGGGTTGTCGAATTGATAGGGAAAGCCCGTAATGACACCTTTCAAGTTGTTGGCTGTCCGCGTCCTCAAACGGAGCCCGGTACCAATGGTCGAGACCCCTTGCAACAGGTCGGTGATGACATAGGCGTCTTCCTCGCTCATGACTTCCTGTGTCTCTGGCTGGAAATCGGCCAGAACAATTCCATTGGCATCTTCTATCCGCAATACGGCGATCGGTTCGACATACACCCCTTTATTGGCAAAGGCTGTATAGGAACCCACCACTTCGCGCACGGAGAGGTCCACAGTTCCCAGGGCGATCGAAGGCTGGCTCGGTATTTCCGACCGCACCCCGACATCCCGAGCGAGCTTGATCACCGCTTCGGGCCCGATCTCTTTCATTAGAGAAGTGGTCACCGTGTTGAGCGAACGGGCCAAGCCCTCCTTCAGGGTGACCATTCCGCCATACTCATCCCCAGAATTCTTGGGGCACCAGTCTTCAAGCAGGTTGAAAGAGCCTTTTTCGATGCAGGTCAACACATTGGGAACCTGCATGCAGGGGCTGTATTGCTTCTGCCGGATGGCCGTGGCGTAGACGAAGGGTTTGAAGGTGGATCCCACCTGTCGGCGTCCTTGTTCCACATGGTCGTATTTGAAGTAGGTGTGATCGATACCGCCCACCCAGGCTTTGATGAAACCAGTTTGCGGCTCCACGGAGAGCAAGCCCGTCTGATAAAAGGATTTGTACCAGCGTATCGAATCGATCGGGCTCATCACCGTGTCTTTGGGTCCGTCCCAATGGAAAACACGCATGGGAATCGCCTTCCGGAATACCTGCTGAATGGAATCCTTTGACACGCCCTTCTTTTTCAGCCCTCTGTAACGGGGCGTGCGCCGTGCTGCCGCCTGCAGTATGCGATCGATCTCTTTTCTGTCAATGTGCACAAAAGGGAAGGCAGACCGTCGGCCATCGGCGTATTCGAAGATGGATTGCAGGTTGCTCAGATGTTCCCGAACGGATTCTTCTGCTGCTTTTTGCATCCGCGAATCAATGGAAGTATAGATGCGCAGGCCGTCCGTGTAGAGATCGTATGAACCGCCATCTGAGCGCGGATTCTTTTCGATCCACTCGGTCATGTATCGACGGAGATATTCCCTGAAATATGGAGCCAAGCCCGTATTGTGGCTTTCGCGGTGGAAGTCCAGAACGATGGGCCGAACGCTCAGCGAGTCCTTCTCTTCTTGCGTGAGAAAGCCATTTCTGAGCATTTGTCCATAGACCGTATTTCGGCGGTTGACCGCCAGACTGCTGTCTCTTCTTGGATTATAGAGCGAGGGGTTCTTGGCCATGCCCACGAGAACGGCCGACTGTTCGATCGTCAGATCGGCAGGGGTGGTGTTGAAATAGATCTTGGCGGCCGAATGGATGCCCACGGCCTGATACAGAAAGTCGAACTGGTTGAGGTACATGGAGATCACCTCCTGTTTGGTGTATTGCCTTTCGATGCGCACGGCGATCACCCATTCCTTGAACTTTTGCACCGCCCGCTTCAGGAGCTCATTCGAGCGTTTGTGGAACAGCATTTTCGCCAGCTGCTGCGTGAGCGTACTGCCGCCTCCATCCGATCCGCCCTTTAGTACTGCGCGTGCCAATGCACGGAAGTCGATACCGCTGTGTTCAAAGTAGCGTTCGTCCTCTGTGGCCACCAGTGCATTGACCAGATGGGGGGAAAGCTCATCGAACTCCACATGCACTCTGTTTTCGCGGTAGTATTTGCCGATGATCTGTCCGTCGGCAGAATAGACCGTGCTCGCCTGATTGCTCACCGGGTTTTCGATCTCCTCGAAACTGGGCAGCGCACCAAAGGCACCGAAGGCTGCTCCACCGATCATCAGTGCTATGGAGAGCAGTCCAAAGAAAATGAGCAGCCAAAAAGCCCGCACATACGACCGGAAGTCCGATCGTTTTTCTGCTTCTTTAGTCTTCTTTTTCTGTGTCATTGATCCTGATGAACGTCAGCCCGAGGCTTCGCACGCCTTTCAACGGATCGTCCCTCATTCCGTGCCGGAAAAGGAAGGAGTATTCCGCTTCTTGCGTCAATTTAAGTGTTTGTTTCCGGAAGGGGAATTCGAGCGTCCGGATCTTGCCGGAACCCGTTCCGTTCCAGTTGCCGTAGGGGTCGGCTATGCGTACTTCCACTGTGTCCTGGAAGGCAATCTCTCCATCCTGTTCAATGCTTCGAAACAGATAGAGGTTGGAATAGGGATAGAAGATGTCGTGGCGCAGGTCCATGACCAACTGCAGGTGTTCAGTGCCGCCCTCGTGAACGTGATCGAAACGAAGCACCGAGTCCGCGGGCCATCGGTGGCCCGGAAGATCGATGAAACTGCTCTGGACGATCTGCTCGCGTCCGCACGAGACCATGGACACAAGAAGGAGAACAAGACCGATCGGCTTAGCCATTCGCGCCATCGCCGGCATTTTTATTGCCTCCAGAGCGGTTGGAGCGCCTTTTTCCGCCACGGGGTCGGGAACGTCTTTTGGCTTCATTTGTGCCTGATGAACCTTCGGGCGATGGCTTGTTTCTCTGGGCCTTGACCGCTGTTCCCCCAGCTTCTTTTTTCTGTTGTCCCTGGCCTCCTTTTTTCTTCTTGCGCTTGTTTCGTCTCTTGCCAAAGCGGTCATCGAAACGGTTCAGATCGTCCTGGCTGTCGATGGTGACATCCTTAGCCTCCTTCACGGTTTCTTCTTCCACGACGAATTCCACCAGGGAAGGGATCTTTTCGCCATTCTTGTTCTTTTCCAGGATCTCCTTCACATCCGCGGCAGCGATCTTGTGCCATTCGGAGCTGTCTTCTTTATAGGCATACCAGAGATATCCATTGAAGAGATCCATTTTCATGAACAGGGCGACTCCTTTCTCGGTGTGGAGTTTCTTCTTGGTGTTTGGGAAGTCCTCAAGGGCTTCCATATAGGTGTCCAGCTCGAAATTCAGACAGCACTTGAGCTTGCCGCACTGCCCGGCCAATTTCTCAGGGTTCAAAGAAAGCTGCTGGTAGCGGGCCGCTGAGGTGCTTACCGTGCGGAAATCGTGCAACCAGGTAGAGCAGCAAAGTTCACGACCACAAACACCGATACCGCCAAGACGTCCGGCCTCCTGACGATTTCCGATCTGCTTCATTTCCACGCGCAGCTTGAATGCCGCTGCAAGATCCCGAACCAGTTGCCTGAAATCCACGCGTTGATCTGCAGTATAGTAAAAGGTGCCCTTCTGTCCATCACCCTGAAATTCCACATCCGAAAATTTCATTTTGAGATCCAGTCGCTGCGCCACTTCACGCGCCTTCAGCAGGGCTTCATCCTCTTTATCTCTCAGCTGCTCCCAAAGGCGCATATCATCCTCACTGGCCTTCCTCAGGATCTTGGGAAAATCGTCCGATCGGTGTGTCTGCTGCTGCTTGCGTATCTGCAGGCGGACCAGCTCTCCGCTCATGCTCAAAGTTCCCACGTCATAGCCCGAGTCGACCTCGACCACCAAGGCTTCTCCCAAGGTGAGTGGAAGTTTTTCATCATTGCGGAAGAATTCCTTCCGGCCATTCTTGAAACGCAGCTCCACCACATTGAAGGCCTCTTGGTCTGCCGGCAGGCTCATATTGGCCAGCCAGTCGAAGACCGGGTAGGTGGAACATCCATCGGAACCGCACTGGCCATTGCCTTTGCAGCCTCGGGGTAGTCCATTTGATTTTCCGCAACTGCTGCAGCTCATGGGGATGAAGTCTTAATTGATGTCTTCAGGGGGCCGAAGGATCACTTCAAAAATAACCATTACGCGTCGCCCTTATTGCCTTTGATCCGAAGGAGTTTGAACGGCCTTGAAATAGGCTTTCCGAACTGAAGTCGAAGTCTCTCGACTCCAAAGGCTTGTGAAATAAATTAACCCTAAGGAAACATTGACGTATTTAATTTCATTTTTGAAAAATCGCGAAAGTGAAGGATTCTAAAACGCTTACCAAGCTTCTCAGATATTCCAGCACTGCTGCAGCAGTGACGGGGGTTTCTGTTGTCAACGGGCAGATCTATTACGAAGATTTCACTCCAGACATCAACATGCAAGGGAACAACACCATCACTCGGGTGGATGTGAATCAGGATGGAGTGGATGATTTTGAATTTCTGCTGATCGATTCCACCTTCAGCGGTACTATACCATGGGGCAAACTTCAGGTAACTGGGATCCAGCCTGGAAATGATGTGGTGGGTTACGTGACAAGCGGTTATTCGTACGTTTCACTATTACAACAAAGCAGTTCTGTCTACAGCAGCGCACCTTTCATCTCCGCTGGGATCATGGCAGAGGCCCCGCAATTCGGAGCTTCTTATCCTCTTTGGAACAATGGCGTTACAGATGGCTACATGGGCTTTCGGATCGATGTGAATGGTCAATCGCACTATGGCTGGATGCGATTGGATGTGGCGTCAGACGCTAAATCAGCCGTGCTCAAGGATCTTGCATTCAATGGAAGTCCAGGCGACCCGATCTTCTGTGGACAAAGCATGAGTGCAGAAGATGCACTCGGAGAAACGTTCATCGTTTTCCATTCAGATCAGGAGTTGATACTGGAAGTGCCAAGTGATCTCTTGAATTCAGAGATACAAGTCTCAGATGGCTACGGCCGGGTCATTCACACATCGCATGCTTCAGACAAGACGATTCGCTTGGACTGGTCCACTCGTCCGCGTGGACTTTATGTGGTCAGCCTAATGCACAGCGGACAGATCCACTCCCGAAAAGTGATGATCCGTTGATGGTCCATTCGACGGTCCTTCAGTGAATCAATGAATGCACGCCGCCTGAATACCCATTGGGAATTCTATAGAGAACGTGCTTTTGCAGCGATGTTCATTTTCATTGAACGCGCGACCAGGTAAAGGTTTCTGTGATGGTGGCGTATTGCTCGATGCCCGGCTCATTTATGACTTCCGTTCGACGAAATACCAGGGTATTTTGTTCGGCAGTGGTGGCGATCATGCTGAGGGTATCTGAAGAGGTGAAAATGCGCAACAGGTCGCCAGTCACCTCGTAGGTGCCTTCGATGTCGATAAACCCCCCTGTGGTGTAGGGCGTAGGAGGCGAGGAGTTGTAATCTCGTGCTTTGTAACCATAACGAATATCCACGTCCGTGTCGATGTCTCCGAATACTGCGGTACTCGGCTCGAAAATGGTGTCCGTCGTATAATCACGGTAATAGGGAAACCCCTGGATGCTTCCGTCGTCGATCTGTTTGACATTGGTTAGGCTCCAAGATCCTGATATCACGTTTGAAAGATTCAAACCGGAATTGTCCTGATCGTTGTTCGTTTCTTCAGCGCAGCTGACAGCTATGCAAAGAGGAATAAAGAGCAAGAGGGCGAATATTCTTTTCATCTTCGGATCCGTTTCATTGGGTTATTTAAAATCGGTTGCTCCAGCCTGGGGCAGTTCTACAATTTCCATGTCAATCCAATGCTGATCTCTCGATTGGGCTGAATCAGGGTGCGCACGTGGTCAATATTCGATGGGATCTGATCGGATGAGATGAGTTCAATGTCATCCCAATCATCATTCAGGTTATTGTCCTGATAGTAGATAATGGCCTTGTTGATGAGGTCTTTGAAGGTGATGGTTATGCTGAGGTTTTCACTGATCGCCTGACGGTATCTAAAATCGAGCAGGGGCCTTGGATTCTCCCAAATGGGCTCCAAATTGAGCTCTCGGTTGCCCGTAATGACAATACGACGCCCAAATTTGTTATACAGCAGTACAAAATCAGCATTCCATTTGTCTACATGGTAGTCGAGTCCTAGGTTGAGGATGTAGGGCGACTGCCCGATCATCGGGCGCGTGTAGGGTGCTCCATTCCTGTCCTGCTGTTCGATCGAGCTTTGTATGTAGCTGTAGTTTCCGAAAAAGATCAAATTGTTCCATCCTTCGCCGACAAAGGAAAAATCATTTCTCCAACTCAACTCAATGCCGTAGTTGTTGGCTTCATTGGAATTTTGCCAGGTGATGAAGAAGTTGTCAGAAGATTGACGAAGGGCCAGCTCGATCGGGCCATTGAATTTTTTGTAATAGGCGCTGATCGCGAACATCTGACCTCTTGTGTAATACGCTTCATATCGCAGATCGAAGTTTTGTATTTCCGCCTGGGTGAGGTCGGGGTTACCGATCTTGTCCATGAAGAAATCAAAGTCGAAAAAGGTAAAGGGAGCGATTTCCCGAAACTCGGGTCTGGAAACAGCTTTTGAATAGCTTGCCCGGATATTCATTTTCTCGTTGAGCTTGAAGATCATGTTCGTAGAAGGCAGCAGATTGGCGTATTTGTATTCGTTGTCCAGAGTTCCTCCACCTGGTCGTTGCGTGGAATAGCCCGATTGAAAACGCTGGGTGAAATTCTCTTGCCGCACTCCTGCTGTCATACGCCACCAATCGGTGATGTTGAGATCGACCATACCATAGATGGCCATGTTTTGAGCTGTTCCTGCGTAGGCATCCGCTGCTGAAGTGATATCATAGATCTGAATACCGTCAGGGAAACGCATATTTTGCGTGGCGAAGATTTCGTCGATGGGCAGAATGGAGATATCTGCATCGAACTGTGGGCCGGATGGAGTATATCCCAAAACATGGGCATCAAAAGAACGGGAGCGATCCTGATAGTACGCCCCTGTCTTTAAGGATTGCTTCCGACCGAACAGGGTGTAATTGAACTTGGCATTTCCAAAGTAGCTGTTGTTGTCTTCCTCCAGAGCACTCCAAAACCGTCCGCCGTCTTCCAATTTGACTGTTGGAGGCGTGGCCCACTGATATCGGGGGTCGGCCGAGATCTGAGGGTTCCAGAAGTAACGCATGCGCTTCAGGTCCGGACTTTCATTGACGATGTTGGATATGGAACCACCCCAATCAAGTTCAATGTCTGCAGACTCATTCATGCGGATCTTGTGCTTGCCCAAGAGCTGATGCACCCTCAATTGGTTGGTGCTGTAATTGAACTCGTATCGGCGAATGCGAAATTCTTCATTTGTCGTCGCCAGGTCATCATTTGGCTCTTTTCCGTCTGCGATGTAGAACAGGTCGTTCGAAACGACAGAATAGGAATTGTTCATCGTGATCTGATTGGCGCCACGCTTGTATGAGAGGTTCACCAATGCGCCCCAGTTTCTGCTCTTGTTCACCTCCTCACGTTCAATATTCTCATTGAACTGCGAAAAGAAGCCAGGCTCTCCAACGGGTCCGTTGGGTACATCAATATTTGTAGAGCGGATGGAACGTCCCGTCGTTTTATTGGAGTAATTCAGAGCCACATTCGCTCCGAAACTGGACTTGCCAAAATCTCTTTTCAGCCCGCCGCTCAGATTCATACGCAAATACGGGAGCGCTGTCATTTGCTCAGGCGTCCAGTAATTATTGAATTTCTCAGAAGGTGTTATGGCTGCAGGACCTCGGCTCCTAAGGGCATTGGAAAGAGAAGGCAACTCGCGCTCCGGGGCGACCATTCCCCATTGATCAGAAGAAAAGCCTTGGTAGTGGTCCACCGTATTGAGTGAGACCCCCATGTTCATTCCAGTACTGGCAGCCACGCGGATATAATCTTCGGTGGGAAAGTTCTTTGTTTCGATCTGGACCAGTCCTCCCGCAAATTCAGCAGGCAGATCGGCCTGTGCTGTTTTGAAGATGAACATGTTCTCGATCATCGTCGTGGGATAGAGGTCGAAAGAGAAGACTTTGCGATCGGGTTCAGAGGCGGGCATGATGGCTCCGTTCACCATGGCCAGATTGTATCGGTCGTTGAGCCCGCGGACAATGATGTACTTCCCGCTTTCCACAGTGGTTCCGCTGGTACGCTTGAGAATGTCCGCAGAATTGTTGTCCGGCATTCTTCTTATCTGTTCACTGGATACCCCTTCCAACACAACGCTGCTGTTTTTTTGTGTCAGTTGAATGGCGGCAACCGAATTGCGGATGGCTTCGGCTGTAACGGTGATCTCTCCAAGCTCTTCAGAAGCGGGCTTGAGGGCCACATCTATGGTCGTCGTCTTTCCGGCTTCGATCTGAACTCCAGAGATGCTTGTCTTTTGATACCCGAGCAATTGGATCTCCAAAGTGTACGTACCAGCATCAATTCCCTGAAGCGAATAGTATCCATCAAAATCAGTGTACGTTCCTTTCCCTATTTCAGCGATACGAACGGCTGCATTGAAGGCACTCTCACCATTGTTCAGATCCTGGATCTTACCAGCTACTCCACCTCTTTGGGCAAATACCAATGTCCCCGAGAGGCAAAGCACAAGTGTGATGAATTGGTTAATTTTCATGGGTTCAAGTGTGCGATCGCGGGCGAAAGTAGAATTTCATTGAGGTGCGCTCAATGGGCTGGATGATTGTTTAACGAATTGATAATATTCAGCCTTTGTTGAGGAAATTGATAGCAGGACGTTAACAGTGGCGTAAACGACAAAACGAACGGTGTAGAGAATTTGGCCACAACCAAAAACACACAAACCAATGTTACACTCTATTAAAAAAGCGTCGCTACTCGCAACTGCTTTATTCTTTGGTACTGCTGCCTTCGCGCAGCGTCCAACTTCTGTTGTCTCTGGCAACATCACAACCGACCGCACCTTCTCGAAGGACACCACCTACATGCTGGACGGCTTCGTTTATGTTAAGAACAATGCAACACTGACCATTGAGGCAGGTTGTATGATCAAGGGTTATATCGATGGTACGGGAACCAACACCAAAGGTACCCTCATCATTACTCGCAATGGAATGATCGATGCCGTCGGAACAGAATGTGAGCCGATCGTTTTCACTTCAGCCAAGGCTCCAGGTCTTCGCGGAGCAGGCGACTGGGGAGGTGTGATCATCCTCGGTGAGGCCACTATCAACCGCGGGGACTCGGTCAAAGTAGGAGGTGTTTTCTCCCACTTCACCGACGTGATCGAAGGAGGTTTGACAGGTGATGCTGCAGATCGTACTTACGGTGGAAACAACGATGCGGATAATTCTGGAACGCTGCAGTATGCGCGTATCGAATTCGCTGGTATCGCATTCACACCAAACAACGAGATCAACTCGTTGACAACTGGAGGTGTTGGTAGCGGAACGACCATCGACCACATCCAGGTATCTTATGCCGGAGACGATGCCTACGAGAACTTCGGAGGAAACTTCGACATGTCTCACCTCATCGCCCTCCGCACTTTGGACGACAACCTCGATCTCGACCAGGGATATCGTGGTAACATCCAACACGTAGTGATCTACCAAGAGGCCAACACAGCCGACGTTTCCAAGTCTGAAGGATGGGAAAACGATAACTGGAAGCAAAATCCAAACGGTGGTCCTCGTACCGCTCCTGTTTGTGCCAATGTTACCTTGATCGGTCCTAAGGCCACTGGTACTCCGAACTCACTGCACCAGTCTGCTGCGCGTATTCGCCGCGGAGCCTGGACATCCATCCACAACTCAGTTATGGTCGACCACGTGAACGGTCTTTATCTCGACGGTGACGATACTTACGCGGGTTGGAACTCAGGTATGGAGTTCAAGGGCAATATCCTTGCTGGAATGACCTCCAACTACAAGGCTGCAGGTTCGCACACGACATCAGACATGGATGCGCTGTGGACAGCGAGCAACACCAACTACGCCAACACTTCTTCTGTTGGATTTTCCTCAGGCTACAGCAACATCACCAATCCTGACTTGATGCCAACTTCAGGTTCTGTTCTTCTCTCAGGTGCTGATTGGACCTTCACAGGTGCAAGCGGCTTCGATCAGGTATCTCACCGCGGTGCATTCGGTGCAGACAACTGGATGGAGAACTGGTCTGAGTGGGATCCACAGAACGCCAATTACGATTACAGCCGTCCGGCGATCACAAGCGTATCTGCTGTGAACCACAACCAAGGCGTTTATGAATTCAACTTCACCAATGTTTCCTCTGCCAACCGTTGGTTCGTTCAGTGGAGAAATGAAGGAGGCAGCTCATGGAGAACAAAGGGAGCTACTAAAACAACAGCGACCAGCCAGCGTGGCAACATCACTCCATGGTTCAACCAGAACATCGAATACCGCATTGGTACCGTATATGGAACAGACACCATGATGGGCTGCACCCAGACCATGGCGATCACCAATAAGACCATGACGCTCTCAACAGCCGAGCAGAATGCGGCCACTTGTGACGGAGACTCTGCTTTGGTACGTGTCGGATACGCTGGCGGAATGGGTGCCAAGACCATTCTTTGGAGCAACGGAGCCACCACCAAGCGCACAAAAGCTGCTCAAGGTGAAACGCTCACTGTAACTGTTACAGACGCTACAGGACATGCTGAGACTGCCTCCATCACTGCTGGTACACTCGGACTGACTGCTGCCGCTCCTTCAAACGTAACCACTACGCGTAGCGGAACAGTTGTTACTGTCAATTGGACTGGATCTACCATGGGTGCTGGTCAGTCACTCATTGGCTACAGAGTTCAATATCGTCTTCGCAATACTTCAACTTGGACAAATAGCGCACTCACTACAAACACCACTTTTGATGTGGACTTTGCTGGTGGCACTCCAGGTAACTATGAGTTCTCAGTAGTTGCTCGTTACGACGACAACGGAACCAACAGAACATCTGCCCGTGCTTGCTTCGCTTTGCGTGGTGTGCCTACTACCAAGAACGGCGGAGCAGATCTTGCTGCTGATGCGGCCGGAACAGCGGTTTATCCGAATCCTGCAACCGACAAGCTCTTTGTTGCTGCAGCTAACGGCTCTGAAATTTCTGTTATGGACATGAACGGCCGAGTGATCGCTCAAAATACTGTGACGAATGCAGAAGTTGCGTTCGATCTGTCAGAGGTTGCTACTGGAGCGTACATGGTGCGCATCATCAACGGTTCTGACGTAACAGTTGAGAAGTTCATTAAGAAGTAAAAGTCCTCAGCAGGACAGTTCGTTTATTTATTTATTGTTCAGCCCCGCACATTGTGCGGGGCTTTTTATTGCAAACAACTCCCGCCCTCCGGTAATGATTTACTTTTGAAAGCGTTTCTCTTTTTCCTGGCAATTTGCTCATGCGCTCACAGATTTTTCTTCTGGTATCCTTTCCACTTTGGGTCACTGCGCAGCTCACCGATGAACAGAATACGGTTCTCTGGCGCGAGTTCTTGAGTTTCACCAGCCTTCAGGAGGTCATCCACGACGACCAAACCGTCTACGGCGCCTCAAAGCAGGGCGTTTTCATTTTTGATGATGTCTACAAGACCACTGAACGCCTGACCAAGGTCAGCGGGCTGAATGATTTTGATATAGTGGACATCGGATTCCACAGAGGATTGGGCCTGCTTTCTGTGGGCTACCTCTCGGGAAATCTGGACATCGTCTTTCCGGACGGGAGCGTGACCAATTATTCGGATATCAAGCGGGCACCGGGAATTTTTGGTGGGAAGGCCATCCACCACACTTTGGAATGGGGCGACAGCCTCCTGCTGGCCTGCGACTTCGGGATCGTTGTGCTGGATCTGAAGAACGGTTTCTTTCGGGACACCTGGTACATCGGAACCGACGGCGGTCAGTTGAAGGTGACGCAACTCGAGATCGATCGGGCGGCAGGAATGATCTATGCAGCCACAGAGGAGGGTCTGCTTCAAGCCAAGCTCGATGATCCTCTGCGTTTTTTTTCCTCCTGGAAGCCAGTCCCTGGGAGCCATCGTACAGAAACGCGCTTTGTGGCGCTGCACAATGGTGGGCTTATCTACGAACACGCGGCCGCAGACGGACAGAACGATTCGGTCTATGTGCTCCAGCAAAGCCAGAGAAGTCTGCTACCTACCCAATTCGGCGGACGGATCTCGGAACTGGAGCGTGGGCAGGAAGGATTGGAAGTCGTCTATCAGTACAATGCGGTCCTCTATCAGGATGATCTTTCGGTCATCGCCAACGTGGCGGTCAACAATGAAGAACTCCAGGATTTTTCTCCTCAGTCTGTCTCCTTCAACTACACCGACAGCCGCTATTGGATCGCGGATAAGAAGCTGAGTCTCATTCGCAATTTCGATCTGTACTACAATCAATTCATCACCTTCAATGGTCCGCCCTCGAACGATCAGTTCCGACTGGCCACTACGGGCAGGGATCTTCTCATAGCGCCAGGTGGAATGACGGACATCTGGTCGCAGTCCTTTTTGGCCAACGGATTTTATCAGTACGACGGAGAAGGCGACTGGACGGCCCTTGCTTCGGCAACGGATCTGGACAATGCACGGGACATCGTGCACATCACCATTGACCCGGAAGACCCCGAGCATGTCTTCGCTTCAAGCTGGGGATCGGGCCTGCTCGAATTGCGATCTGGAATGCTTGTCGACCGTTGGGATTCTTCGAATACCAATGGCATCATTCAGCCGGTAAAGGGACTGGCAGACCCTTTTCTGATCGGCGCAACGACCTTCGATGCCAATGGCGATCTGTGGATGACCAACAGCCTGGTCGATCGATCTCTTGTGGTGCGCAGAGCCAATGGCGATTGGGAAAACTTTGGTCTCGGTTCATTGGGCGGTACGACCAATCACACCCGTGACCTGATGGCCACTTCAGAGGGTCAGATCTGGATCAATTCCAGGAATTCGGGCATTGTGGTCTGCAGGGAGTCTGCAAATGGACTTCAGGTAAGAGGGCTGAACACGGTGCCGGGTACGGGCAATCTGCCCAGCTCTCAGGTCACCGGATTTGCCGAGGATCAGGATGGCGAAGTATGGATCACGACCGACGCGGGTCTGGGTGTTGTCTATACGGCCTACAACATATTCGAGAACGGACTCACCTACGACGCACAGCCCATCCTCATTGAAACCTCAGAGGGGATCGTGGAGCGTTTGTTCAATGGGCAGCCACTGACAGCGGTCGAAGTGGACGGCGCCAACAAAAAGTGGATCGGGACATCCAACAACGGCCTGTTCTATCTGAGCGAAGACGGTACGCAGGCCATCCATCATTTCACAGCAGAGAACTCGCCGCTGCTGTCCAACAACATCCTCGACATCACCATTGAGGACAAAACAGGTATTGTCTATATCGCGACAGACCGCGGGCTCATTTCCTTCAAAGGCAGCGCCACAAGAGGAGGCGATGTGTACAGCGATGTCTATGCCTATCCGAATCCCGTTCGACCGGAGTACAAAGGACCGATCTTCATTACCGGCTTGCTGACCAATTCCCAGGTCAAGATCACCGATCTGTCCGGGAACCTGATCTATGAAACAGTTGCAGAAGGCGGACAGGCGAGTTGGGACGGGAATAATTTTTCGGGAAGACGCGCGGCAAGTGGCGTGTATCTGATCTACCTGACCAATGATGACGGCAGTCAGCAGCTGGCCACCAAAGTCTTGTTGATCAATTGAGCTGGCGTTCCCTCCGGGCCTTCGTCCTGACCCATCGTCCGTATGGCGAAAAAGGCCACATCCTGCATTGCCTGACCGATGATCTTGGCCGGCAGTCCTATTTCCTTCCCTCTGTGCGATCCAGGAATGCGGCACTTCGGGCGGCCATGCTCCTGCCCCTGACGCCGCTTCAACTCATTGCCCGTGATTCGGGAAAAGATCAGCTGGAACGCATCAAAGAGGCATCGGTGCTCTGGCATCCGCAGCACATGCACGGCCATCCGGTGAAATCCGCCATTTGCCTGATGATCGCTGAATTGCTCGACCATCTCTTTATTGAAGAGACCGATCAAACTGCCCTTTGGGATTTTCTGGACCGGGAGTTAAAGAGGTTTGACGCCTCCACGGAAGAGGATCTGCTGTTCGCCCTCTGGATATGTGTTCGACTGATGGATCATTCGGGCTCTTCGATCCCAGCTCCGACCGATACGCCAGGCTATTTTGATCTGCGCACTGCAGAATGGTCTTCTTCAGAGGGTGCGGACCATCTGGATGCACGGGCTTCCTCTCTTTTGGCACATATTCTCCGGACAGATTGGACGCTGATGCGCCCCGAGGATTCAGAGGCCCATTCCCGGCGGGCGCTCATGGATGGGCTTCAACGATTTTGGACCTGGCATCATCCAGAAATGCGCACACTCAAGTCGCTGGAGGTCGTTCGGGAATATTTAGGCGGTCTTTGAGGCCTATGGGCGCTTGAGGCTGTTCATGATGGCCTCGAGTTCGAAAAGCAGCCGTCTTTTGTCCATATCAGGCGCGTATACAAAGCCTTCCAGGGTCACGATCT
>RFXV01000130.1 GCA_009921445.1 Flavobacteriia bacterium | reverse complement strand
GCCAATACGATCAAAGCCGCATCGACATCCTGCAAGATTATTCAGATCACATTCGTGGAATCGATCCCACTGTATACCTGATCCTGGAACACTTTGCCGACAATACCGAAGAAAGTGAACTGGCCAATAGAGGATTCATGTTGTGGGGGAACCTCAACCACGAATACTCGGAAGGGGCCATGGGCTATTCGTCGAATTTCAACTGGGCTTTGTCCTCATCCAGGGGTTGGAATGGCAATAAAGTGGTGGCGTATGGCGAAAGCCACGACGAAGAGCGTATCCTCTATAAAAGCTTACAGTTCGGAGCGGCAAACGGTCCGTACAACATCAAAACCCTTCCCATCGCCCTGGACCGCGCGGAGTTGGTTCCGGTTTTCCTTCTGCCCATCCCAGGGCCAAAGATGATCTGGGCCCACGGTGAACTTGGATACGATGTATCCATTGATGATCCTTGCCGGATCTGTGAGAAAGCCATTCTCTGGAATTACCTCAACGAGCCCGACCGAAGGGACGTATACCGAGCCTACCAGATCATGGCGCAGCTCAAACGCACACATCCGATGATCTTCCGGAACGATCCGACGGTTCGTGGTCTGAATCAGAATCTCAAGTTCATGAAGTTTGAGAAAAGCGGCAATCATGTGCTGATCTATGGAAACTTTGGAATGAACAGCATGAGCGTGCAGCCCTTTTTCCCGACGACGGGTTGGTGGTATGATCTGATCAGCGGGGACAGCCTCAACGTTACCGATGTGAATATGAGCATCAACTATGATGCGGGTGAATATCACGTGTATGCCAATAATCCGTGGTTCATCGATTCGGATATGCCCATGGACACAGAAGACGATCTGATGCACAGGGGCAGCCCTGGAGTCACGGTGGGCCCCAATCCCTTTTCAGATGAACTGCATTTCTATCTGGCCGATGGATGGGACCTCTCTCATGTGCATCTGACCATTACCGATATGCTGGGCAGGAAGATCGTGGATGAGCAGATCTCGGTGCGTGATGGCTCATTCACCTGGCATGCCGACCAGATGCCTTCTGGTCAGCAGATGCTTCTTTACCGCATCCAGCAGGAAGACCGAGTATATACGGGAAGGATCATTCGAACCGCCCATTGATCATAAAGACCCCTACAGAATCATTTACCCATGAAGCAATTTTACCTCAAACTGCTCCTAAGTTCCATTTTTATGGCCCCGGCCTTTCTTCAGGCGCAGGTCCTGACGGGTACGCTACTGGATGAGAACAAACAGAGTTTGCCCGGTGCGGCTGTTCTGATCGAGGAACAGGGAATTGGCGCCACGACCGATCTCGATGGCAAGTTTGTGCTGCAGGTGGCGCCTGGCGACCTGACCGTTAAGATGTCTTTCATCGGCTATGCCACCCTGAGCAGAAAGGTCAGTGTGGCCGAAGGACAGTCGCTGGACATGGGGAATATGATGATGGAGGCAGCCACCAATGACTTGGACGAAGTGGTCGTAGTGGGCTACGGCGTGCAGCGGCGACGCGACATGACGGGATCTGTCGTGAAACTGGGGTCCAAGGCACTGAACGACATACCAACGCCTTCTTTCGAGACCGCTTTGCAGGGGAAGGCCCCGGGAGTTCAGGTGATCACAGGAAGTGGTTTGGCCGGTTCGGGATCGCTGATCCGCATTCGAGGAGTGGCGAGTATTTCGGCCGGAGGTGATCCGCTCTATGTAGTGGATGGGATACCGATCACTCAGGAATATTTCATCCAGGGGAATTCAGGAGCCATGAACGCCAACCCATTGGCAGCACTCAATCCCAACGACATTGAGTCGGTGGAGATCCTGAAGGATGCATCGGCGACAGCCATTTATGGATCCCGTGGAGCGAACGGAGTGATCCTGATCACGACCAAAAGAGGAAACAGTCCGAAGCTCAAGTTCAATTTCAGCACCCGGCTTGGGATGGCCAATCCCACCCGTACCCCGGAAATGCTCAATGGACCCGAATGGCTGCAGATGTACAAAGAGGCCTGGACGAATGATGGCAAAGTGGGAACACCTCAACTCCCTGCGGGCTTGAGCTGGGAAGAGGCGAGCAGGACCAGCACCAATTGGGTGGATCAGACCATTGAGACAGGCTTCAAGCAGCGCTACGATTTCGGTGTTCAAAAAGCCACCGAAAAGTTCAACTTCTACTCCGGCTTATCCTACGATCTGAATGATAGTTACCTGAGGGGAAACAGCTATGAGCGGGTATCCGGACGATTCAATGCCGACTGGAAGGTGAGCAGCAAATTTGACATTGGAGTATCGACCTCATTGAGCCGTGGACGAAACAACCGCATAGATGCCGCCTGGTCGGGCGGATTGGGCGCGGCGATGAGCACGGCCCTGCCGATCTTCCCGATCTACGACAGCACGGGCGCCTATTGGTACAATGCCGGTGCGGGCAACAACCCGGTGATGATGCGCGAACTCAAGCAATGGCGGACCGATGAGTACCGAAGCATCAACAACCTGAAGATGAGCTATCGGCCGATCAAGAACCTGACCCTCACCCTGTCGGGATCCTACGATTATATGCGCATCATTGAGGATGTGTACGAGCCCTGGCAGATCATTGGCACTTCTCAGAATGAAAACCAGGGGAATGCCTTCCGGACGCCACGCGATGTGAACAACTACAATGTGTTCGCTACGGCAACCTATCTGCATCGTTTGAACGAGAACAGCGTCCTCACCTATATGATCGGGGCGGAAACACAAGAGAGCAAGCGCTACCGTTACACCTATGCCTATGACAACGATCAGGGGCAGACCATTGAGAACAACATCTACGTGAATGTGCCTGGCCCGTTGTTCGACAACAAAGAACTTCTGGATTCCTTGAAACTCGACAATCAGATCCCTGAGGAGCGGTACACATTTGCCTCGGTATTCGGACGAATCAACTACTCCTATAAAGACAAGTACGTGGCCCAAATGGTGGTTCGTGGGGATGGATCGTCCAAGTTCGGCCCGGAAAGACGATGGGGCTTTTTTCCCTCCCTAGGTGTGGGCTGGATCCTTTCTGAAGAAGACTGGTTGAGCTCGAGCAAGACCTTGAATTATCTGAAGCTGAAAGGAAGCGTCGGTTATACGGGGAATGCCGCGTTTCCGCCTGATCAATGGCGTGGGAACTGGTCGAGGAACGGTCAATACAACAACGGCAACATCCTGTACCCGACCGTACTTCCCAATGAATTCCTTCAGTGGGAGAATACGCGTTCCATCGACTTCGGTTTGGAATACGGCTTGTTCAACGACCGCATCACGGGAGAACTCTCTTACTACAACAAGATGTCGGACAAGGTGCTGATCAACGTGACCATTCCCAGGGCCTTCGGATTTGCCAACAAATGGGACAACGTGGCCGAGATCACCAATCAGGGCATTGAACTCGTCCTCAGAAGCCGAAACCTAGTGGGCGATTTCACCTGGAGCACCGAGTTCAACATTGCGTACAACAGCAATGAGATCTCCAGCATTGGCGGATACAGCCCGGATGCTGTATCGGGAGGAACAAACGACACACGCGTGGTAGTGGGCTCTCCGGTGGGGACCAACTTCCTGGTGCGTTTCTCGCACATCGACCCCAGCAATGGACGCCCCGTCTATCTGGACATCGATGGCAATGAGACCTACATCTGGGATCCAGCCAATCGGGTGGCCGTGGGCAATGTGCTTCCGGATGCGATCGGCGGGATCAATAATTCATTCACCTACAAAGGATTCGATTTCAGCTTCCTCTTCGCCTTTGTTATCGGAGGAGACATCTACGACAGTTCGTCCAAGCGTCAACTCGGTGTGATGAGCATCAACGATGGCCTCTGGAACATGACGCCACACATTTTCGATCGCTGGCAGCAGCCCGGAGACGACGCAGGCTATGCGCGTGTCACAACAGAAAATGCAAATCTGGGATCTACTACGCCCTGGATCAATACGGACCTATGGCTGCATGACGGAAGCTTCCTGCGACTCAGAAATATCACCTTCGGATACACCTTCCCTGCGGAGAAGGTCAAGAAGTGGAAGCTCGGTGGCCTTCGCATCTATGCCGTGGGAACGAATCTGCTGACCTTCACCAAATTCCCAGGCCTCGATCCTGAGATCGCGCGCGACTTTGAAAACGCTACCGACAGGAATATGAGCCCGAACATCACCTATCTCACACCGCCTCAGGAAAAGACCTTCAGCCTGGGCATCGACCTCCAATTTTAATCCGAACGAGCCATGAAAATCAATTCCAAACTCTTCGTGCCTCTCTTCGCTTTGGCCTTCATCGGTTGCGAGGATTATTTGGATGTGGACCCGGTCGGGAACACACTCACTCAGGATGAGGCACTGCAAACGCCTCAGGATTATGAGAACATCCTGAACAGCTGCTACGACGTCATCGCCAATTACAAGAACGGTAGGCTTCAGGTCCTCAACGACCTGCTCAGCGATGATCTGGATGCTGATCGATGCGCTCTCCAACGGAAGTGTCGGAGTGGATGATGCCCGAAAGCAGGTCATGGAGGCCGAATGCAGATTCATCAGGGCCCTTGGGCACTTCGATGTGGTCACCGGATGGGCCCAGCCTTACGGATTCAGTGGCAACAACGAGCATCCCGGCATCGCCATTCGCACATCGGTGGACATACAGTCTCTTCCTACGCGCGAATCGGTAGGTGCTGCATATGCCCAGATCATTTCAGACCTGGAGTTCGCAAAAGACAACCTCCCCAACGACAACGGACCTTATGCCAGCAGATACGCCGCGGAAGCGCTTTTGGCCAAGGTGTATTTTCAAATGAACGACCACGCGACGGCCAAATCCTATGCCGATGCGGTGATCAACAGCGGGGTGTTCTCACTGGACCCC
>RFXV01000129.1 GCA_009921445.1 Flavobacteriia bacterium | reverse complement strand
CTGGCGCTCGAGCACGATCTGGAGATCATTCCGGTGCTGAACAAGATCGATCTTCCAAGCGCAGCCCCAGAAGAGGTGTCGGATCAGATCATCGATCTGATCGGTTGCAAGCAAGAGGACATCCTGCATGCAAGCGCCAAAACAGGGCTCGGTATCCAGGAAATACTGGAGGCCGTAGTGGCTCGGGTGCCCGCACCAGACGGAGACCCTGAAGCGCCCTTGCAGGCATTGATCTTCGATTCGGTGTACAATCCGTTCCGTGGCATCGAAGCTTACTTCAGAGTCATGAATGGCACCATCAAAAAGAATGGGCAGATCCGATTCATGGCCACTGGGAAGGATTATCTAGCGGACGAGATCGGCGTGCTTAAACTCAGTCAGGAGGCGAGAAAAGAGATCATGGCCGGAGATGTCGGTTACCTCATCTCGGGCATCAAGGAGGCGCGGGAAGTCAAAGTGGGCGATACGATCACCTCGAAAGAGCAACCCGCCCAGGAGGCGATCTCTGGTTTTGAAGAGGTCAAGCCCATGGTATTTGCCGGGATCTATCCGGTCGACACAGAAGATTTTGAAGATCTCAGGGCCTCTCTGGAAAAGCTCCAGCTCAACGACGCCTCACTCACCTTTGAGGCCGAATCATCCGCGGCACTCGGCTTTGGTTTCCGCTGTGGTTTCCTCGGGATGCTGCACATGGAGATCATACAGGAGCGCCTTGAACGGGAGTTCAAGATGACGGCCATCACCACGGTACCCAACGTGTCATATCAGGCCTACCTCAAATCGGCCCCCGATGAGATGTTCATGGTGAACAACCCGACCGACTACCCGGATCCATCGAAATTGGAACGCATCGAGGAGCCCTACATCAACGCGCAGATCATCACCAAATCCGATTATGTCGGGGCCATCATGAACCTGTGTATCGACCGCAGGGGCATACTAAAGAACCAGGTCTACCTGACCTCCAATCGGGTGGAACTCAACTTCGACCTTCCGCTGGCGGAGATCGTCTTTGACTTCTACGACCAATTGAAGACCATCTCCCGCGGCTACGCCTCCTTCGACTACCATCCGATCAATTACCGCGAATCCGATCTGGTCAAAGTGGATGTGCTTCTGAATACAGAACCCGTGGATGCACTTTCTTTTCTGGTCCACCGGGGGAAATCCCATGAGATCGGGAAAAAGATGTGCAAGAAACTGAAAGAACTCATCCCGCGCCAGCAATTCGTCGTCGCTCTGCAGGCCGCTATTGGTGCGAAGATCATAGCGAGAGAAACCATCAGTGCGCTGCGAAAGGACGTTACGGCCAAATGCTACGGGGGTGATATCTCCAGGAAACGGAAGCTCTTGGAAAAGCAGAAGGCCGGTAAAAAGCGGATGAGACAGGTGGGCAATGTGGAGATCCCGCAACAGGCCTTCCTCGCCGTGCTCAAGCTCAACGAGTAAACATTCGTCAGATCAATCCTCAGGAAAGAACAGCGAACGCAGTTCGGTGGCCTCCTCAGGCTTCAACTTTCCACCCAGTATGAGGGAAAGCTGGCGGCGTCTCAATGCGCCCTCATAGCGTTCGCGCTCGATATCCGTTTCCGGATCGATGGGCGGAACCTGTATCGGGTTGCCCAGCTGATCGACAGCCACAAAGGTGTAGATGGCTTCATTGGCCTTGATCCGCTTGCCCTGTCCAGACTGATCTTCGATGTGGACGTCGACAAAGATCTCCATGGAACTGGAAAAGGAACGACTCACCTTGCCCTCCAAAGTGACTATACTTCCCTGTGGAATGGGATGGCGGAACGAAACATTATTGACCGAAGCAGTGACTACGATCCGCCGACAGTGGCGATGCGCAGAAATGGCCGCGCAACGATCCATCCAGGACAAAAGCTGTCCTCCGAACAGATTGTCCAGGTTATTGGTGTCGTTGGGGAGCACGAGCTCCGTCATAACGGTCAAAGAATCTTTGGGCGTCTTGGCTTTCATGGGCCATGCGTGATTTCCCGCAAAAATAAAACGGACCAGTCCTTAAGGGCGACGATAGATCCACGCGCCTTTGTGCAGGCTTTTCTTGATGCCTCCAAGGGCTTTTTGCGCTTCTGCCCGGGTGGCAAAACCAGCGGCAGAGACTCGGTGGATGCCCCTTCCAGGAGCCACTTCCGCCTCGTAGCCCATGGCCTGAAGTTCTGCAATACGCTTGTCCTTGTTCGCTACCTCCTTGTAAGAGCCTACAATGATGAAATAGGCGTGCGGCTTTCTTACTTCCTGCACCGCTCGCGCTACCTCCACAGGCTTTTCTGCCGGAACTGTTTTGACGGCCTCGACAACTGCTTCTTCCACCGCCTCTGGCGTTTCAACTACCGGCGGTAATTGGATCTCTTCAGTCTGCTTGGACCGAACGGGAACAAAAGAAGCTGTACTGCTGCGGTCATTGAAAGGGATCACACTCTTCCTTGGAAAACCCTGAACGCCCTCAAAATACCGAAGAGAATCCTCCATTGGAGCTTCCCGCTCTACAAGGCTGGCGATCCAGGCATCTGAGGCACTCAGGAGCTGTCGCATTTCCTGCTTTTGCGTCCATATGAAACTGCCTGCAGCCAATACCGGAATGAATACCGCTGCCCATCGCCATTGCCTCCAAGTGGTTGCTTTGGCGGCATCGGGTAACGAGACCTCCTCTTTCTTACTGGTCTTTTTTGCCTTGCTGCGCGGCGAGCTCTTCAAAGCATTGATGGGATGCACATAGAACATGCCCATGCCGTACGAATCCAACTGGTAATTGGATTCCAAAGAAGGCAGGAACTGTATGCTTCCATTCTCTGAGTAGAGCTGGCCTATATATTCCAGCCGGATCTTTTTGCCCTGAGCCAATTCATGCCGCCACTGACGGACGGCTTTTTTCAATTCCTGGGAGGCGCGTTCAAAAGACCAGGCGTTCGTCGTGGCGACATAATCAATGAGCAAGCCATCCGACCTCCGCATTTCGGAGTTGAATGCGAGCTGTTTTCGCGCGGGGCGGAACATACGCGTACTGGGCTCGAGTTCCGCTGGATACGATTGAGAGACGAAAGCCCCCAACTCGGGAACGATCACGCAGTCGTGACGAAACAATAGATCAGTGATGTAGAACTCCAAACGCATAGACCCTAAAGTATTCACACTCCAGAAATTGTTTGAGGCATATGGGGTGGTTTTGTCCACAGATTATGAACGGACGATCAAAGCGTGCCGCGGCTTTCCTGTTCTCTTTCAATGGCTTCAAAAAGCGCCTTGAAGTTTCCCTTTCCGAAACTCTGTGCGCCTTTCCGCTGAATGATCTCAAAGAACATGGTCGGCCGATCCACAACAGGCTTGGTGAACAACTGCAGCAGATAGCCTTCTTCATCGCGGTCGATCAGAATACCCAACTCCTTTAGGGGCGCCAAGTCCTCATCGATCGCTCCCACCCGATCGAGTACGGTATCGTAATAACTGTCGGGGATGTTCAGGAAATCGACCCCTCGCTTCTTCAATTCGATGACCGTCTCGATGATGTTGTCCGTGGCCAAAGCGATGTGCTGGACACCTGCCCCTTTGTAGAACTCGATGTACTCTTCGATCTGAGATTTCTTACGTCCCTCGGCTGGCTCATTGATCGGAAACTTGATGCGTCCGTTGCCGTTGGTCATCACTTTGCTCATCAGAGCGGTGTACTCTGTGGAGATGTCCTTGTCATCAAAGGACACCAACTGAGTGAAGCCCATCACCTTCGAATAGAATTCTGTCCAAACGTCCATCTCGTTCCAGCCGACATTTCCGACCATGTGATCGATGTAGCGCAACCCGACAGGTTTGGGACGGAATTCTGGATCCCAGCGGACATAGCCGGGCAGGAACACACCTTGGTAGGCCGACCGTTCAACAAAAAGGTGTACGGTATCGCCATAAGTATGAATGCCCGAGCAGACCACACTGCCGGTGGCATCTTCACTTCGCGTGGGCTCCAAATAACTCTTGGCCCCTCTTGAGGTGGTCTCCTTCCAGGAATGAGCAGCATCGTCCACCCAAAGTGCAACCACTTTTACTCCATCGCCATGTCTGTTGATGTGGTCATTGATCGGGCCGCCTTCTTCCAACGGGCTGGTCAGAACCAAAGTGATCTTGTCCTGACGCAGCACATAGGAGACCCGGTCCTTGCTGCCCGTTTCCAGTCCGCGGTAAGCGACCGGCTGGAATCCCCAGGCCTGCTGGTAGTACAGAGCACTCTGTTTGGCATTTCCACAATACAGTTCGACGTGGTCTGTTCCGTTCAGTGGAAGGAAATCCTGAGCTTCTTCAAAGATCTTGGGCAACTCTAACGCGTGTGGGGAAGACATATTTTGGTGTGTTTGGATGGCGCTTCAAAAGTAATGGTGGAAATCACGACTGCTCCCGCCAGCTCGACCAATAGCTATCGTCTTCGAGATCGACCGCCATTTTCGCAAGGCGCAGCGGCTTGAAAGTGTCTACCATTACTGCGAGTTCGTCAGTCTGCTTCTGACCGATGGAGCGCTCATAGGCTCCGGGATGTGGGCCATGCGGGATCCCTGCCGGATGAACGCTCATGAATCCGCGTTCCACGTGGTTTCGGCTCATGAAGTCGCCGTCCACATAATAGAGCACCTCATCGGAATCGATGTTGCTGTGATTGTAGGGCGCCGGAATGGACTCGGGGTGGTAATCATACATCCTCGGCGCAAAGGTGCAGACCACAAAGTTGTGTGCCTCAAAGGTCTGATGGATGGGCGGCGGCATGTGTACGCGGCCGGTGATGGGCTCAAAATCTTCTGCATTGAATGCATATGGATAATTGTATCCGTCCCAACCCACCACATCGAAGGGATGCGCATCGTAGACCAGGCGGTGCAGATGATTCTCTTTACGGATGACAATGGGGAATGCACCTTTTTCGTCCCGCGGGTCCAGCTGCTCTGGCTTGCGGATGTCGCGTTCACAGTATGGGCTGTGCTCCAATAGCTGACCGAAATGATTCCG
>RFXV01000128.1 GCA_009921445.1 Flavobacteriia bacterium | reverse complement strand
AGCGATGTCGGTCGCCACCAGCACGCGAATGCGCCCTTCTTTGAATTCACCCAATGCCCTTTGACGCTGCCCCTGGGTCTTATCGCCATGAATGGCCGCACAGAGGATCTTTTGTTTGCGCAGGTCGCGTACGATGCGATCGGCTCCGTGCTTGGTACGCGAAAAAAGCAGAACCTGATCGAGCTTGGGATCTTTCAGCAGATGCAGCAGAAGGTCCTTCTTGCTCTTTTTGTTCGTGGTATAGAGCATTTGCCGGATCGTGTCCGCCGTTGAGGATACTGGATCCACAGCGATCTTCACAGGGTCGGTCAGGATCTGTTTGGAAAGGGCCAAAATGTTGTCGGGCATGGTGGCTGAGAAGAACAAAGACTGTCGCTTTTTGGGAAGCACGGCGATGATCTTCCGGATGTCGTGAATGAATCCCATGTCCAGCATGCGGTCCGCCTCATCGAGAACAAAGAATTCGATATCTCTCAGAGTGAACACGCCCTGATCCATCAGATCGAGCAGCCGCCCCGGAGTGGCGATCAAAACATCCACTCCTCTTTCAATGGCTTGCACCTGAGCGGTCTGCGGTACGCCACCAAAGATGACCGTGTTACGAAGAGATGTGTACTGGGCGTATGCGGTGAAACTCTCTCCTATCTGTAAGGCCAATTCCCTGGTCGGGGTGACCACCAGCGCCCGTATCCGTCGTGCGTCATGGCCGGATCCACGTTCCAGCAGATTCTGGATGATCGGCAATGCGAAGGCTGCCGTTTTTCCTGTTCCTGTTTGGGCACTGCCCAAGATGTCACGGCCGCTCAACCCGACGGGAATGGCCTTGGCCTGTATTTCTGTTGGCTGCTCGTAATTCTGCTCGGACAGTGAGCGGAGGATGTTCTTGGAGAGCTGGAGTTGCTGAAAAGTCATAGAGGTGGGGTGCATCCGAAGGCTTCTTCAGTCGCCCCCTTTGGTTTTGAATGCCTTTCATCCAAATGATCGGACTTCTTAGGCGTCACAAATATGAGCGAACACCTGCACACTGTGCTGCATGACCCGACTGAGATATCAACGCGTTTCTCAAGTCAGCAAAGGAGGTGTCCGGTGATGCGCCTTGCTGCGCCTCTGGATTCACGGAAGTTCCACAATGATCTCATTGCGGCGGTTGACGAGTTCAAACGGAGGATTGTACCCCAGAAGGGAGAACCTGGAAGTGTGTTCAATGCCTTCTTTTTCGAGGGATCGGACCAAAAGTTTTCTGTACTTCTTGATCTTCCTGTCGTTTGCCCAGCCGCCAAAGGAAATGGCCGCCACTTTTCTGGGAGGCGCTTCCACGAATTCGATGGCCCGCTCACTTGGTCTGGGTAGCGAATCCTTCTTCAGCTCTTTGGGCACCATGAACATCATGGTGATCGAATCTTCCAGCGACATGGCCACCGGAGAGGTCATGGAGATCTTTTGGTCCCGCTCATTGTCTCCGAAGATGTAGCCTGCCAGTATGGAAAACCCTTTGCCTGAAGCCTCTTTGTAGGTGCTGTCATTAAGGGTCACGGAGGTGAAGAGGGCAGACTCGTACATCCGGATCTCAAAGTTCTCATGGCTTTCGATGACCGAATAAGGATAGGACTCGATGTTCTTTTGGCTCTTTAAGGCCATGAGTTGCATCGCACCAAGACCCATGCCGAGGACGCCAAGAGTGATGATCAGGATCTTCATATTATCAACTGTTTGCTGAAGAGGTAACCCGCTGAAGGGCTGAATTGATCAGCCAATGGATGATATCGATGACACTGATAGGACCGGAAACTTCCTGAGGTCCTGCGGAGGCTTATAGCTCCTCTACGGATTTGATCCGGAGAAAGAAGTTCTTATCCGCTGTGTAGTCTGTTTTGTTCGCCGTCTTGGGCGCCCCATTGTTTCCAGCATTGCAAGTGGCATCAATAGATGGTTGATCGAGTTCAGGGCCGTATTCCATCCACGCGATGGTCTCAGATGCATTGTCGTAGGAGGTGTTCTTTGCAGCATTGAAGTGAAGATGGGCACTCGAGCTGTGCGCATCTGCTTGAGCCGTCCGGCTCCAGGATTGACAGCCTTCCTGTGTGTCAAAGACCAGATCTTTGTTCTGGTCTGTATAGTCGCCCCCATCGAGTATGAATACACCCACAGTGATGCGGTAAGTTGGTGTGGGTTCTACGGGTGGGTTTGTCGAATCGTCTTCCTTTTCGCAGGCCAGAACAAACAGTGCGAGTGAAGGAAAGATCAAGAGGTTTCGGGCTATTCTTTTCATAAGAGGTGTTGGGTCAGGGGTTTATGCTGCCGACAATTTATGGCCTTATTACCAAACTCAAAACGTCATTGAATAGCCAGCAAATGGAATGCTAAAGCCAAGGTCTCCAAGAATGTTGAACATCCCAATATCAAACGAATGTTTGGGCCCCATGAACCGGAGACCCTGTATGCCAAAAAATCCACCACCGCCGATCAGGTAATTCTCGGTCAAAAGAGCTACGCCGTTTGAGAAACGAATGGTTCCGGACAGATTTATGGTGGGACTGGAAGACAAACGGCCCTCTACGTATCCATAGCCCACGCCGAATGAAAAATTCAGATCGGGGTCTCCGATCGTTGTCACGCCATAGATCAGGGAAGAGGTTCCGTCTCCACCGAGTCCGATCATTAGAAGGCCGCCTGCTACATGAAGTTTTTCGCTCAATGAACGTCCGATCTTAGGGGTCAAAAACCAGATCGGCACGCCAGCAGATAAGGATATGAATTCAACACCTCCTCCAACCGATATATTTTCATGTATACCATAGTTGACAAAATTTCCGGTCAAGAGAACATTTTGGTAATAGCCTTCGCCCTTTTTCAATGGTATGCCACTTGGAGCAAAAAAGTAGCGGGTATCCTGTGGGTTGGGGAATTTGAATTTTCCGGTGTAATCGTAAGATTCCAGCTTCTTGATCTTCTTCTTTGAAAGGCTGAAGATGCCGTTTTCGGTTTCCAAGTTGATCGATGTGGAATCGTGCGAAAGGATACGTCCAGAAAACTCATCCCCATCCAGTGTTTCGATCAGGACCTGTTGACGCGACTCGATGGCTTGGTCGATGTGCTGTTGGGCAAGGAGAGAAGAAAGGCTGCTCAGAAAGAAAGTCAAGCAAAAAAGGAATCGGGTAAAATGAATTTTCATATTCGATGAGATTTAAAAATAGATCGATGAAAGATAGGTGAATGCTCGCTTTCTATTCGTTATTCTTACAGGAGCGCGACTCCACCGAGGGTTTCACTTATACGAAACCACCTTGGCCCGACGGATGGAATCCCTCTGGGTGTCCGTCCAATCTCGTCCGCTCTCGTAGATGCCTTTCGATTCCCAGTCGCCATATATGGCATTGGGGAATACGATGAAACGGTCTCCAAAAGCCTCCGCCAATTCGTCGACCAACAGATTGCGTTGGACGGTTCCTTGTCCGTCGAAGACCGAGGAGAGGTCGGAAAGATTATCGCCCAGGTACATCAGTACATGATGCTCTTCCAGCACGCGGTCTCTTCTGGATTGCTTTTCGCTTGAGTTCGTCTTCAGAAAGACGTGTTCTGCATCGGCATTGGGCAGCCCAAGTGCCGCCATATTTTCCAGTGTCTCCGCCAACTGCTCTTCATAGCGATTGGAGATGTAGAACACTTCCACTCCCATTGAATCCGCATAGCGGAAGAAGGCGACCGCCCCGGGAAGCGCCTTGGCAGACTTTTGAAGCCCCCATTCGATCCAGTCTTCCCGATCGAAGGCGCGGTCGTAGAGGATCTGCATGCCGCTGTAGGGGCTGTTGTCGAGCACGGTTTCATCGATATCTGTGATCAAGGCGAGTGGCTGATCGGAAAGTCCGCTCCTCTGGATCTTCCTCTTGGCGCTGTTGAAGGCCTGATAGCACAGGGCGCGGTATTCTGCGGCGTTCTGCTGCCAAAGCACAGCGAGTACGGTGTGATCCTTCGCGTCTGGTGTCACTTCCTCTTTTTCACGCGATGTACTGGAGCAAGCGGTCAATAGAAAATTCAGTAACAGCAGGAGCAGAGCAATGACGTGGGACGGCTTCATGGTTGATTCTTAGTGGAGCAAATTATCAAAGTGTAGGCGAATGCGAGCAAGGAAAACAACAAGGTGCAGGCGAGGACGATGAGCGTATTGTCCATGAGCCCAGTGGAAGCACCATCCTGAAAAGCGTCAAGACGCCATGCGAAAGCCCGGTAGTTCAGACAGAAGGCATAGCCCCAGGCGCCGCACAAGAGCCCACGCGAAATAGGGTTCATAAAGGTTCGGATCCCTGAATAAACAAGCAGACAAACCCCTATATAGTCGGCCAGCAGCTGCACCATGGATTGACCAAAGGCAAAGTGGAACCAGGTCTCCATGGCAAAGTGAAGGATACCAACGCACACCGAAAAGAGACTGAATCTCTTCAATGTCCTATTTGCTTGCATGATCTGCGGTATGGATGCTTTGAAAAGGGTCGATCTGTTCAGGACAAAGGAACTTTCTCATTGAAATCCCATCAATCGGATCCGGTCCCCGCGGATGAAGGCGAACTGTCCCATACGCCCAAATCCATTCAAAACGACTTTATGGAATGTGGCCATCAGTTCTTTTGGCACTTCGATCTCCACGCGCCCAAAGTAAAGGAACACGCTGTCGTTCACCATTTGAAAGCTTTTGTTCTCGGAGGGCTCCACAGTGGCGTCTCCATCATAGTAAATGGAGGGGGCCAAGAACAATTGGAAGCGGCAGGAGTCGGGCATCTTCGTCTTGGAGACCGTAGACTTGTATTCATAGGTATAGCGGGTTCCATCGGATAAGGGATGGGCCAGCTGAGTTTCAATGACCGAAAGCGTATATACGTAGCCCCAATCAAATTCAAACCCCTCAAGATATTCCACCTCAGAATCCTCTGAGGACAGGACTAGCCGTCTGAAGTGCTCATAATTTTGATGTTCGAGCTGCGCATCTATGTGCACGATGCGTTCGGTGGTGGTTTGGCCTTGCACGAAAAAAGAGCAGAGAACAAGCGTCAATATGCTCGTGTAGAAGCTGCATTC
>RFXV01000127.1 GCA_009921445.1 Flavobacteriia bacterium | reverse complement strand
AGTCATTCTGGAGTGCATCGACGACCACAAAAAAGGAGCAGTGGCACAAATGAGGTCCTTCTTTCAGGAGATGGAATACGCCGTTCTTTTTTTGAGCGAAAATGCATTGCACGACATCTCGAAATACGACGATTCCTATATCGACCCAAGCAAGAGGAACAGCAAAGCCTTTGTGAATAATTTCATAGCCGTTCCCGAGGAGGAACTCGACTCTTTTCAGGCGAGATTCTCAGCTGATCAGCTGAATTGAAGATGATGTTTGATCAGGAGTTCAGGGCCTCTGCACCTCCAACGATCTCGAGGATCTCATTGGTGATGGCTGCCTGACGGGCCTTGTTGTAATCGAGCTTGAGCTCGCGCTGCAACTCGCTCGCATTGTCGGTCGCCTTGTGCATGGCCGTCATACGCGCTCCGTGCTCAGATGCATTGGAATCCAGCACAGCCTTGAACAGCTGCGTCTTCAGCGTGTCGGGAATGAGGTCTTCCAGGATCTCTTCCTTACCGGGCTCAAAAATGTAGTCCTTGGTCATGCCGCCCACCTCTTCATCCGCTTCCATCTCGACAGGAAGATATGCTTCCTGAGTAGGCAGCTGCAGCCCGGCATTCTTGAAGTGATTGTAGAACAGTTCCACCCGATCATACCGACCCGTGGAGAAGCCTTCCATGATCTCTTTGGCCACTTCTGCCACGCCATCGAAAGTCAGTGCATTGAACACCTCTGAGTGGTTGCCCGCGATCTCCAGCTTGCTCTTCTTGAACCCATCGTAGGCCTTCTTCCCGATGACCATCAGTTCTACCTCACGGCCCTGTGCCTGATACTCTGTAATGGCCCGGTTCCCGAGTTTGATGATGTTCGCATTGAATGCACCGCACAAACCTCTGTTTGAGGTGATGAGCACCAAAAGCACCTTTTTCACCTCACGGACCTCGGTGAAACTCCCTTCCGTCTGTTCGATGGAGCCGCTGATGTTCCCCAGGATCTCGCGGAGCTTATCCGCATAAGGACGCAGATCCTGAATGGCATCCTGCGCCTTTTTGAGTTTCGCGGCAGAAACCATCTTCATGGCAGAGGTGATCTGCATGGTGGATGAGATCGAACTGATGCGATTCCTGAGTTCCTTGAGACTGGCCATGAGCGTTCTGTCTTGTGCTTATGCGTACTTGGCGGACAATTCCTCGGCAGCCTTTTCGATCGCCTGAGTCGCCTCGTCTGTCAATTTACCCGTTCGAAGGCTCTCCAGTTCTGCGCTGTGCTTGTTGCGCATGTAAGAGATCAGCTCTGTTTCGAATTCCTTGACCTTCTCCACTGGAACTTTACGCATGAGGTTCTTCGTTCCACAGTAGATGATGACCACCTGGTCTTCAACAGACATCGGTGAGTTCACCCCTTGCTTGAGAACTTCCACATTGCGCTGACCCTTCCCAATGACCGCCATGGTGGCTGCGTCCAGGTCCGATCCGAACTTGGCAAAGGCCTCCAGTTCACGGTATTGCGCCTGGTCGAGCTTCAAAGTACCCGACACCTTCTTCATGGATTTGATCTGAGCCGATCCACCGACACGGGATACAGAGATACCCACGTTGATCGCCGGACGAACACCGGAGTTGAACAGGTCGGCTTCGAGGAAGATCTGACCGTCTGTGATCGAGATCACATTGGTTGGAATGTAGGCCGACACGTCTCCTGCCTGGGTCTCAATGATCGGCAGTGCAGTAAGAGATCCGCCGCCTTTGACCTTTCCTTTCAAAGAAGGAGGCAGATCATTCATTTGCTGGGCGATCTCATCGCTGGAATTCACCTTGGCTGCACGTTCAAGAAGGCGTGAGTGGAGATAGAATACATCACCTGGATAGGCTTCACGTCCAGGTGGACGGCGAAGAAGAAGCGACACTTCACGATAGGCAACGGCCTGTTTGGACAGATCATCATATACGATCAGCGCCGGACGACCCGTATCGCGGAAATATTCCCCTACCGCCGCTCCGGCAAAAGGCGCGAAGAACTGCATAGGTGCCGGATCGGAAGCATTGGCAGCCACGATGACGGTGTAGTCCATGGCGCCCTTTTCCTCGAGTGTCTTTTTGATGCCCGCTACTGTGGAACCTTTCTGACCAACGGCCACATACACACAGAATACAGGCTCCCCGCGCTCATAGAATTCGCGCTGATTGATGATGGTGTCGATCGCAACAGAGGTCTTTCCTGTCTGGCGGTCACCGATGATCAATTCACGCTGTCCGCGTCCGATCGGGATCATGGAGTCGATGGCCTTGATACCCGTTTGAAGCGGCTCATTCACAGGCTGACGATAGATCACTCCTGGCGCTTTGCGCTCAAGAGGCATTTCCAAAAGCTCGCCTTCGATGGGTCCGTTTCCGTCGATGGGATTTCCCAGGGTATCGATCACACGACCGACCACACCTTCACCCACGCGAATGGATGCAATGCGCTGAGTCCTCTTGGCGGTAGAACCTTCTTTGATCTCTCCGCTGGGGCCGAGCAATACGACTCCCACATTGTCTTCTTCCAGGTTGAGAACAATTCCGTTCAGGCCATTCTCAAATTCGATGAGTTCACCGGCCTGTGCATTGCTCAGTCCGTAGATGCGCGCAATACCATCTCCTACCTGAAGGACGGTGCCCACTTCTTCGAGCTCAGCTTCGGTGTTGAACTGGGTGAGTTGTTGACGAAGGATCGCAGATACTTCTGCTGGTTTGATGTCTGCCATTTTGCCGGCTTTAAAATTCTGGTATGTACAAGTTCTTGTCGAATGAGCTCTTCAGCTCGTTGATCTGGGTCAGGATGGAAGCGTCGATCTGCCGATCGTCCAATCGGAGCACAAAACCACCGATCAGATCGGGATCCACCCGCTCCTCCACTTCTATGGAACTGTTCGCCCATTTTTCTGCCTGGGCGATCATTTGTTTCCGTTGGTCTTCCGTCAGCGCGTGCGCACTGGTGATGGAAAGCTTCTTGATGTTCTTGTGCGCCCGCCACGCCTGCAGGTAGGCGGCACTCATCTCCTTGAGGTACATTTCACGGTGCTTGCCGATCAAAAGAACAAGGAAGCTCATGGTGAGCTCACCGATACTGCCGGAGAAAATTTCTTTGATGATGGTCTTCTTCTGATGCGGCTTGATGACCGGACTCAGCATCATATTTCTGAGCTCCCTGCTCTCGGAGAGATAGGTGAGCAGGATGTCCATATCCTTGCGCACGACATCCTCTTGCTTTTGCTCCACTGCAAGCGTGAGCAAAGCCTTGGCGTATCGTTCGGCTGATCTAATGGTGCGCATGCCGAATCAGTTCTTCTCCATTTCCTTGAGCAGCTGATCCACCATCTTCTTTTGGCTGTCGCCGTCCTGAAGTTCTTGGCGCAGTATGCGCTCAGCGATCTCGATGGAAAGATCCGCCACCTGATTCTTCAGCTCAGTAAGCGCTGCCTGCTTTTGGTTGTGGATGGCTTCCTGTGCGGAGGCGATCATCTTTTCACCCTCAGCGGTAGCCTTCTCCTTGGCTTCGGCCACGATCGCATCTTTCATCTCTCGGGCTTCTTTGAGCATGCTGTCCCTTTCTATGCGCGCCTCCTGCAGGATGCGCTCATTGTCGGCTTTGAGATTGGCCACTTCTTCTTTGGCCTTTTCCGCAGCTGCCAGGGCATTCTCGATGCTTTCCTCCCGCTCATTCACGGCGTTGAGGATGGGCTTCCACGCCATTCGGCGCAGGATCACCAAGACGATCAAAAAGACGAGGGTCGTCCAAAAGACCAATCCAATATCCGGGGTAACTAGATCCATAATCTTGTCGTTCTCAAATCAATAGTCGGTAAAAAAGGTGGGGTGCAGGCCATCCCTGTTCACCCCTCACCTTGTTCCGTTGCTTATGCAGGGTTGTTCCCCAACAAAGCCACAACCACTGCAAAAAGTGCAACCCCTTCTACGAGGGCTGCTGCAATGATCATGTTGGTCTGGATCGTGCTGGTGGCTTCTGGCTGACGGGCCATGGATTCGATGGCCGATCCTCCGATGCGACCGATACCGATTCCTGCTCCGATAGCCGCCAAACCGGCTCCGATTGCTGCGATACTACCTACCATTGTGTTGATTTTAGGTTAGACACACTTATTAATGATGTTCTGCTGGTGAGGCCAGGCCAATGAAAAGGGCCGTGAGCAGGGTGAATATATAGGCCTGCAAGGCGGCCACCAGAAGTTCGATGAAGTTCATGAAGAGGACGAAGAGCACAGATACCGGAGCTACGGCCAGTGTCTCAAACAGGAAGATGAGCGAGGTCAGACTGAGGATGATGATGTGTCCTGCAGTGATGTTTGCGAAAAGACGGATCATCAGGGAGAAAGGCTTGGACAGGACGCCCACGATCTCCACCGGCACGAGAATGGGCCACAGCCACACGGGTACAGGGGGCATGAAGATGTGTTTCCAATATCCGCCGTTGGCTGAAAAATTGGTCACCAGGAAGGTGATGAAGGCCAGCGCCAGGGTGACGGCAA
Source organism: Flavobacteriia bacterium (assembly GCA_009921445.1). Taxonomy (GTDB): domain Bacteria; phylum Bacteroidota; class Bacteroidia; order Flavobacteriales; family Schleiferiaceae; genus RFXV01. The sequence continues at coordinate 559 of RFXV01000127.1, read as the reverse complement.
TGTTGCCTGTCAGGTTCGCACTGAAGGGGAAGAATGGGATCAATCCGATCAGGTTGTTCACCCAAATGAAAAAGAAGAGCGTCAGCAGATAGGGAAGGTATTTTTTGTAGCGGTCCTCTCCGAGATTGGGGCGAACGATGTCGTCCCGAACAAAGAGCACCAAAGGCTCTATGAAACCTGCAATGCCCTTTGGTACAAGGCTCTTCTTGTACGAGCGCGCCGTGCTTCCGAAGATCAGGAAGATGAAGACCACGGACATCAGCATGCTGAATACATTCTTGGTGATGCTGAAATCCAAGGGCCTGGCATTGAGCACGCTTGCATGATCTTCTCCATACTCGATGTAAGCATGGTGATCGTTCGGCTCCTCTGAAGCGTAATAGATCTTCTCGTGGTATTTCACAAGGCGAGCCCCATTGCGCTCGACCACGACCGAGCCATCGTCCGTATGATGGAATTCACTGGACAGGAAACTCACCAACCCATTGTCCGTCCAAAGGATGACGGGAAGCGGCATGGTGAAACCATTCTCGTGGTCTCCCCAGGCATGGAATTCGTG
>RFXV01000126.1 GCA_009921445.1 Flavobacteriia bacterium | reverse complement strand
TTTTTTCATTTGGTTTGATTTTGATGCCTACTCTGTTTTGCTTTTCGGCTACCGCACCACAAAGCAAGAAAGTTTTAGCGAGATCTCAGAACTCTTGCATAGATGTTTTTAACAACTTCAAGCTTGGTCAATGGTCAACCATCCGCTCGATCTCGGGGGCTGAGAACAAGGAGTGCAGATGCTCATTCAAACAAAGCATAAACGACCCCAATATTGATGGGGAGGTAGCTGAAGTCTCCTTCCTCTGGATCGATAGCATTTCTGGGAAGGAAAGAATTGAAGTTATATCCTGCACTAAAATCGAGGCCAAAATGCTCAGAAAGCATATAGTTGAAACCAATTCGGGGACAGAAATCCAGACTATATCCCTCCAGATCTGGTGATTCGGGGAATCCTTCGGTTACCGTACTCAATGTATTCATGTTCATCCCATAGGAAAGGCTGGCGTAAGCATTGAAGTCTTTTCCTGGCATGAAGTAGTAATTCCATGAAATATTGATCGGTACGACCTTCAATGTCGATCTTGAGGGTGTTGAGATACCAGAAACAGGATCTGTTACCATCACTTCACTCGAAAAGGACACATTGGCAATGTTCAGTGCAACCCCAATGCTTACATTGAACATATACTCCGCGGAGAATCCGGCCCCTATGCCAAATCCGAATTCCTGATCTGTAGCTTCAGTGCCCATGGGCAGACCCGTATACATTCCAGCGCCCATGCGGATCTGTGCGTTGGCGATCCCGCATGCGAAAAAGGCCAAGGCGGTTAATAGAACTGTATTTTTTTTATTGTTATCCATTATTTATTGTTTTTTCATTTGGTTTGATTTTGACACCTACTCTATTTTGCTTTTCGGCGACCGCATTATTACAATACAAATAAAAAGCGCGAGGCCTTGTCTGGCTTCGCTTTAACATTTGAGTTTTCAACATCCGGCCGAATGGTCAACTGTTGATCATCACCGGCATGACCAGCATCAGCACTTCTTCGCCCATTTCCAGGCCGTCCTGTGGAGAAAGCAATCCGGCTCTGTTGGGTGCAGAAAGTTCGAGCTGGACATCGTCGCTTTCCAGGTTGGACATCATCTCGATCAGAAAGCGGGAGTTGAATCCGATCTCCATATCGCTGCCCTCGTAGTCGCCGCTGAGGCGTTCAAAGGCCTTGTTGCTGAAATCCACATCCTCGGCCTGAATATGCACTTCTGAGCCGGCGAGTTTGAGCCGGATCTGATGTGTGGTCTTGTTGGAAAAGATACTGACCCGTTTGATGCTGTGCAGCAAGGACTCTCGACGAACCTTCAGATTGTTTGGATTCTCCTTGGGAATGACCGCCTCGTAGTTCGGGTAGGTTCCGTCGATCAGACGGCAGTTCAAGTCGATGCTGCCAAAACTGAATGTGCAATTCTTGTCGTTGTAGCTCATGTGCACCATATCCTCTGAACTGCCCAATACGCCTTTCAAGATGTTCAGAGGTTTCTTGGGCATGATGAAGTGTGCGCTTCCCGAACTTTGTACATCGCTTCGCTTGTAGCGCACCAGTTTGTGTGCATCGGTCGCCACAAAGGTCGCCCCGTCCGGATCGAGTTGAAAGTACACGCCGGACATCACCGGACGCAGTTCATCGTTTCCGGCGGCGAAGAGGGTCTTTTGAATGGCTGAGGCCAGAACACCCGAAGGGATCTCCGAGGAGGAGGTGCCCTCAAGGTCGGGCAGTTTTGGGTATTCTTCGGTAGGGAAGAAGGGCACTTCGTATCGCCCATACTCAGAAACGATCTCCAGCTGCTGTGCACTGCCGTCGCCAAAGTCAAAGGTGAGCGGTTGATCGGGGAAGGTCTTCAGTGTGTCGATCAGGATGCGCGCAGGAACGCAGGCTTCTCCTTCGGCATCTGTCTCCACAGAGACGCCGCAGGTCATGGTCGTTTCTATATCGCTGGCGGTGATGGCCAGGTGATTGGGACTCAGTTTGAACAGGAAGTTCTCCAATATGGGCAGGGCATTGCTGCCGCCGATGACAGAACCTGCTGTTTGCAGCTGTTTCAGAAGCGTGCCACTGGATACGATGAAGCGCATGTTGATTCGGATTGAATGGGCTGGTTAAACAGCCAAATATAGGGTGGAGGTCCTATGGCCAATTGGCCCTGGCCAGTCTTTATTCAATGGAAATTGACAAGGCGTCCGGTCCGCCCATCACATGGCGCATTCCGTAGAATTGAAGCAGCACCATTCGGCCATCGTCCAGTATGCCGTGCATTCGGTCCGGGTCGTAGCGCAAGGGATTTCCCTGTGCATCGGCTGCGTCTTCTGCAGGCTTGATGCGGTAGGCTTTCAGCTCATGGGAAGTGCTGTCTTCCAAGGTCCATTTCAGCTGCCAATAGGGCGTAAGTGCCAGCAAACTGTCCTTCCGGGAATAGATGCCGTCGCTTTCGACAATGGCGCCCTCGTATTTGGCCTGTGCAAGTTGAGCGATGTACGCCTTCGTTCCATTGGTCCCAGCCTCATCGCCGTTCGGCTTCCATATACCTGCTTTCTGTTGCAGGGAAAAGCTGGGCCAGGCGGGATCTTCACATTTCACCTCGATGCGTGCCCACTGGGCCGGGGATGCTTCGATCAGCTGCCGGTCGTACCAGAGCTCCTCCACAGTGATGAAGCGAGAGGACAGGTAGCCATTGAATCCGGGTATGTGCACCGCGAAGGGAAGGGCGGCGCCTTTTTTGAGCATATAGGTGCCCAGCTGATCCTGCGTGTCCGTCCCCACATAGAAGTGGGCCACGCACTCATCGCCCTGAAAGACTTCAACTTCCTTCCCGTAGGTGGCCATCCGTCGGATGATCTCCTCCCGACTGTTCTCCGGAACGAAGTTGCGCATGGTCATGCGCTTCAGGGTTTCCATCAGCACCTCCATGGCATCTTTGCGAATGGGCCTTCCATTGAGTTGCCAAACGCCCTGCTTATTTCGGTAGAGTTTGACCCGCTGAGGGACTTTGTTGCTGATCACGATGCGGTCCACCGAGGCGGTATCCTCAATTCCAAAGGCATAGGATTCCTCAGAAAGCTCGCCCATTCCTCCGTCATCTGTTTGATTCAGCCACCACACCAGGGCGGCGATCAAAGGCAGAAGCATCCACAGGGTCTTTTTATTCTTCATAAGCTAGCGGGCATAGAGGCGTTTGCGGATCCAGGCATATCCGATCGAAAAAAGAAGCAGAAAGCCCAAAGGGATACCGGTATTGGCAGCGATCCAAAAGCCGCGTTCATCCTGTCTTCGCTGGCTGTCCAAAAGCCGGATCTTCAGTTCGCGTGCACGCAGTTCCATCAGTCCGCTGTCGTCGAGCAGGTAGTCGAAGGCATTGAGCATGAATTCCTTGTTGCCGTATTGCGCACCGGTGAACTGATCGAATCCAAGGGGCAGAGGAACGCCTTTGGGGATCTGTGGATTCATCAGATTCAACTGATTCTTGGCGATGTCTCCGTCGGCGATCACCAGCATCTGGGTGTGCATGCTGCTGTCTTGCATCGGCAATTGCTGGCCCATCCGGCCTCTGGGTTGAACGCGATTGACAAAGGCCGAGGGGAAACGACCTTCCAAAAGCACAGCCAAGGGGAGCGGCCCCTGCCTGAGAACCGCAGCATCCGGCGATCGGTAGAGGGTGGCCAAGCTGACCTGATGCGGTGCATTGAACCGTGCCGAACGTGGAGAGCTCTGAAGTAAGACGGTCTTTTTTATTCCCGGAGCGATGAGGGTGTCGATGCTGCTGCTGAATTCGAGCCGCAAGCCGTTCAGGTCTTTGGTCACCGGATGGTCGATGTAGGGCATGACCATGGGCGAATAGGCCCAGGGGAGCACCTCTCTTGAATCGTTCAGTCCTGCGGCCAGAAGATCCTGTACGAGGTCTGTGTTCACGCGTACGCCGTAGCGAAAGAGGCTGTTGCGCAGGCGAAGCCGTTCGTCCAATGGCAGGGCAAGGAAGTCCGAACGGCTGCTGAGGCTGTCCATTTCGGCAAGGACCATGTCCAGCGCCCAGATGCATTTGCCTCCGCCCATGATGAACTGGTCGAGCAGGTAGAGGTCCAGATCGGAGAAGCCCTTCATCGGCTTGGCAATGAAGGCCAGGTCGTAGGTGTTCAGCCGGTACAGCTGTGCGCGTACGGAGGGCTCGCCAGTGACCGAATCCACAGCAAATTCACGCAGATTGAATCGGTCCACTGTATAATGTTCGGACAGGCTGCGCCCCAGATCGGCCAAATAGCGCGGATTGAGTTCGCCGTGTCCTTCGATGAAGGCAATGCGCGCCTTGCGCTCCATGGTGAGTTTGCGAATGGCCTGGGCCAGGGTGTACTCGAGTTTTTCGATGGACGCATTCATCTGCGCCTCAGGGCGCTCGCCCATTTGGGCCTGAAGGATGTTCACCGCGATCTCTCGTTCTCCGCTGGAGATCAGGGCTCCTGGAAACACATTGAGGGTGCGCTTTCCGGATGGCTCGTTGGTTTCCAGCTGGAAGGGCATCAGCCCTTTGGACCGGAGCTGCTGATAGACTTCCTGCTTGTCCTTTTCCGAGGCCTGATCCGATGGGTCGATGAACTGAAAGTGCAAATTGGCATTGTAGGCCTGCAGCTCATCGAGCAGGTTTTGCGTTTCGCGCTGCAGTTTCTGAAAACCAGGAGGGAAATCGCCTTTGAGGTAGACCTTGACCAGAACGCGGTCGTCCAGTTCTTGGATCAGATCCACCGTGGCCGGGCTGAGCGAATACCGGCGCTCCTCAGTGAGGTCCCAGCGGGTGAAGCTGCCGCTTAACGCCATGTTGGCCAGCAGCAACACGAAAGATGCCGACACAAAAATGAGTATGTCCCTCCACTTGCGGCTCACCAGTTCCTGCTTTGAAGGGTCAGGCGCGTGGCCAAAAGAAAGAAGATCGTCAGACTCAAAAAGTAGAACAGATCCCGGCTGTCGAGAACCCCACGGCTGACCGATTCGTAGTGGGTGTGAATGCTGAGCTCGGAGAGGAAATACGCCAGATCACCGTCGGGGAGGAGGGCCGTGAGTTCGCCGAAGCCGAAGTAGAAGACAAAACAGGTGAGGGCGGCCAGCAAGAAGGCAATGATGGGGTTGTCCGTCAGGCTGGACGCCCAAATGCCGATGG